>JAUQXC010000281.1 GCA_030834825.1 Thermoflexales bacterium | reverse complement strand
GCCATGTGGCGCACACTGTGTTATAGAGATTTGTCTGAATCAATTGATAGCAGTGATTGACGAAGTTCGGCAGACTGCGTTTGCCCGATCACCAGGCGGGCCGTGACAATGATGGATGTTACATTGTGATTACTTGATGAGTGCTATATTTGACACAGCCTGCGCCGTGGCTCGACAATTGGACATGTGGTGCCTCTTGTCCCTTGGAATTTCTGGAAACAAGTGTACCACGGACATCTCTGGCGGTGATCCATCGGCCCTGCGGTAAACAAAACGACGCAGCATCTGCCATGGGGCAATTGCTGCGTCGTTACACTCCATCGCGAGAAGGTGGTAGCGATCGGATATACCGGTAAAAGTTCCGTCGATTGATTCGGCTTATCCGGCGCTGCGTTTTGGATCGATACAGTGCTAAGCAACACACCAGCCATGATCGGAGCGCTTACAAATAGTCCTACAAACGAAGCAGTCTCCCCCAAGGATCAATCGAAGCGCCCCTTGCGCGCGCGCGCCTTGGCCTGTTTAAGTCGCTCGGTCATCGCTTCGGGCGAAGAAGATGATTCACGTGGTAGTTCTGTGCCTTCAGTCGCAGAAGGTTGCCCTAGCATAGTGGATTGTGTAGGCCGCGCTTCCTCGGCAGGTGAAGCGGACCGTGACACTTTTCGGACTCGTGCACCGTACGCACGATCACGCGCCGCAAACAGCGTCCCCAGGGCGCGCGGCTGTGGCGTAACAACCCGTCTTTGATCGAACGGCGCATGTGCCCAGGCCCACAGTCGTTGTGCATCACCTCGCGTGAGACGCAGTCGCCGCGCGGCGACATCCCAGGGGAATAACAACGCTGTGATCAAGAGCAAGGCCGGCCAGATCGGCTGTGAGCGAGTCACCGGTTGGGCAAGCGGCGCGAAGGCCAACGCCGGATCGGCGATCGTTTGTCCATTCGTCGCCCGCCTGAGTTCGGGCAATACACTGGCCGCCTCGCCAATCGATTTGTATTCCGGCGAATACGGCAGGCTTAAGCCCGTCAGCGCGTGAGCGATGGGTGTGCCATCGGCCTCTTGCTGCGTGACCTGCACTAAATAGGTGCCCGGCTGCCCGGCGGCTACCTGACCTTGATAGCGACCCGGCGCGACCTGGGTCAGGGTGATGGGCTGCGAAGTCAGATCGGGTTGAACGATAGTCGCTTGTGTCTCGAGCTGGTTGCGTGGATGTCCGGCGGCATCGGTTGAATTCACTTCGAGTAATGTCCGCTCACTATCCGTCGTGAACGCGGTCTGCAAGCCTTCGTCTGCGGGCTGCAGCAAGACCCAATTCGTCAACTGCGCGACGAAGGTATTAAAACCCTCCCACTTCACCCAATCGGTAGCCCATTGTCCCTTGAGATCAGACGTCCACGCCACGGCACGCCCCAGCCCATATTGCCACGTCGCCAAAAGCGGATCACCTTGATCGCTAACCAACGACACCTGCGCGCTCGATTTGGGAGTGGTTCCGTTGTACCCGCGCAGTGCGGGCAAGCGTGTCACATCCAGCCCGCGCAAGATCGACGTCGTACCGGCCGGCGCAGGATAGAACGGCGTCTCGATGATGTACGAGCCGGCCGCCTCGACCGTTTCTTTGAAGAACAAGCTGGGCACATCCGTCATCGTCGGCGCAGCGTAGTAACGCCCACCTGCACGAGTGGCGAGTTCCTTTAGGTAAGTGGCCGATCCGCTGCCTGCCGCAATGACGGACAATGTGATGCCTTCGTCTTGCAGCCGCCGTGACAGCGCGTTGTATTCAAACGAGCTGCTCCAACCATCCGTCAGCAGCACGATGTGTTTGAGACGGGCAGGTGTCTTTTTCAAAGCGGCTTCGGCTTCGCTCAGTCCGGCGTTGATGTTGGTCTGTCCTTCGGCGCGCAAGCCGCCGATCTTCTGCTGGATAACGTCAGGCTCGATCAGTTCTTGTACGTGCAGCGCCCACAGCGCATTCGTGTCGAAGGCGACGACGCCCAGGTAATCGGCGCGGCCCAGCGCACGACCGGCCTGCATCACGGCATCTTTGGCAATATCCACTTTGGACAGACCGCTTTCGATGCGCGCGTAAGTGCCAGGCTGCGCATTCGGATCGTCGCAATGACAGCGGCTCATCGAACCGGATTTGTCGATGGCGAACACGAGGGCAAGATTAGGTTCCTGCGTCCGCGAGCGCACGTCCATATCGACGGGCAGCGCTTTTTCGATCGGGGTGCGCAGATAGCCGCCCGCACCGAAGGCGTCCGGCCCGCCGATCATCACCAACCCACGACCCAGATCGCGCACGTAGGCGGGCAGCGCGTTCAGCGCCGCATCGGGCAATGCCTTGGCGGGCACGTTGACGATGAACACCGCATCGTAGTCAGAGAGAGTGGTGAGATCCCCATTGAGCGCGATCGGCGCGACGCGCTCGGCTTCGACGTTCGCCGATTTCAGCGCCGTGATCAGATTGTCGGCCTCGCCGGCGTTGTTCTCGACGATCAAGACACGCGGCGGGCCATGTACGACGGTAAAGGCGGCCGCCGTATTGTTTTGCGACAGGGTATCATTCGCCGCTTGTAGTTCCGCCGTGTAGCGCTGAAAGCCGGCCTCCTCGGCGGTGAGTGAGAAGCTGAGGCGACTATCACCTGCTTGCAAAGTCACAGCGCGCGTGGCGATCAATTTCCCATCGCCGAACAAGCGGACGGTGGCCGGCCCAATCGTGGTGCTGCGCACAACGGCCACGATCTCAAATGACTGTCCTTTGCGCACAGCAGCCGGGGACTCGAGCGCATCGAGATAGGCTTCGGTCTGACCACTGATCGGATGGAGCGACACTGTATCGATTTGCACGCCGCGCGCCGCGGCCAGTTCGACGAGATCAGCCGCGTCCCCGACGTTTTCCAATCCATCCGACAATAGCACAATGCGCTTATGAGTCTCTTCAGGAAAGAGCGCCAACGCCAGGCGCAGTGCGGCGGCCAGATGGGTATGCACCGTGCGCGGCGCCGACGTGATCGGCGGCAGCGTCGTATCGTTCGACGCCAATCGTTCGACCAGGGCCTCTTCACCAAAGACGACGACGGCCGAACGATCACCCGCCTTCATCGCCGCGAGTGACGAACGGATGAAATCTTCAGCGCGCTTCTGTTCGGCCTGTGGAACGCTATCGGAGTGATCGACCACGAACACAACGGTGGTATCGCTCACGGCCTGCACAACTTGCGTCCCGGCCAGCGCCAGGATCAATCCCAGCAATACCAGTGCGCGCAGCGCTAATCCTGCCCAGAAGTTGAATGTACGTGGTGTAGCGCGGCGACCCACGAACGGCAAGGCCAGCAGCAGAGGCAGCAGCAGAAGCGCATATAAGGCTGTGGGATACAGGAAAGATAGGGTCATTAGCCTCTCACGCTTTGCGTTTCACATTGAATGGCTTGCCGCGCGCCGTTATCCCATTCCAAAGCCGCACCAGATTTCCGCGATAAACCAATAACCACTCCGCTACGAGCAAGACCAGCGCAAGCCACGCGATGGGCCGCCACCATTCGTCGCGCGCGCGCGG
This sequence comes from Thermoflexales bacterium, assembly GCA_030834825.1. Lineage (GTDB taxonomy): Bacteria > Chloroflexota > Anaerolineae > Fen-1058 > Fen-1058 > Fen-1058. The sequence continues at coordinate 2,964 of JAUQXC010000281.1, read as the reverse complement.
CAGCTCTTGTATATTCGCTGCACCCGCGGCAGCGATGGGCAAGGTCGCGCGTGGTAATACGTTAGATTCGTCGGGATTGAACAGGTTGACGCTGAATCGCCGCAGGTCGTGTGATTGTCCCGTGCTATCTTGGGTGGCGATCTCATAGACGCCCAGCTGATCGGTCTGATCGAAAACGACATTGCCGTTCGCTGGCGTCAACGTATGCGCTTGTCCGTCGGGTGTGCGCACGTCGATTGTACTCACTTGCGGCGGTACGGCGATCGATAGCGGCCGCCCCGGCGCGACGTTGGCGGGAACACCCGCCACACCGCCGGGCACGAGCGCATCGATCAGATTGGCGATGAGGATCGGGAATGCAACGCGCAGCGGCAGATCGCTACGGCGTAGATCGAAGGCGAGCACGGCGAGTCGTCGCCCGTCTTGCTCGCCAATCACCAACAACGGCGCATTCGTCTTCCCCTCGACGATCACCGCACGCGCCCAGGCCGGCAGCGAAATGCGTGTGGCATCCTGCACGGCCACGTCACGCAGATCGATGTAGTGCAAGAGTGGATCGTCGGCGACGACGGCGGTCAGGATGGGCTGATCAATCCGGCCGGTTACCGAAAAGACTTCAGTCGATCGTGGCGGCGCGATGAACAATAGATTTCCGCTCGGCAGGGTGCCGGTCAAAAGAGTTGAGTCGAAGATGGTTAGTTGGGAGGTTGGTAGATTGGTAGCTGGTAAATTGGTAGATTGATCGCCTTCAGTCGGTTTGGTGAGATCGGGTGGCACGAATGTGAGCTCGGCATTAGGCCTCAAGCGCAGCGCGGTTTCCAGGAAACGATTGCCCGGCCCGACGATCCGGATCGCCACTTTCCCGACTGAAGGCGGCACGGCCCAGGCGCGATCATCGGTGGCCAGTACATCCTGTCCATCCAGCCGTGCTTCCAAGACACGGGCGTCACCGGGCAGGCCGGGCAGTGTCAATGCTTGAGCTTTGCCCGGCGCTAAAGCCAGATCGCGCGCCGTTAGCAATTGCCCATCGGCATACACCGATAGCCGCCGCTGTACATCGCGTGTTCCATAGTTCACCACCTGCACGAACGCCGTTAGACTTTGCCCGCCCGCTTCAAATTGCAGCGAGAAGGCGCCCAGCGCTTGATTATCATTATCCTGGCCGATGGGGATATACCGGACACGACCGGGTAATGTGAGGCCGTCCGGCACGGTCACACGTCCGTCCGACACGATCACCACTTCACTGTCCGGTTCACGAGCAGCGATGGCAGCCGCCATCGTCAGCGCCGAAGCCATGTCAGCGCCGGTCAAGCCGGGCCGTACTTCATTGAGTGCGCTGATCGCCGCGCCCGGATCATTCGCGCCCGAGACCGGCACGCGCACTTGAGCGCCCGCTTCGATCAGTGTCACGCGCGTCGAGCCGGGCAGGCCTTCGAGCAACCTGCGGGCCGTGGCGATGGCTTCCGTCAATCGATTCGGCTTGACGTCCGTCGCACCCATGCTGGCTGAAGTATCGATCGCAAGGATGAGGTGCGAGCCGGCCGCGGTTTCACTCCACGTGAAGGGTCGCGTCAGCGCCAGGATGAGCGCGATCAAGAACAGGAGTTGCAGCAGCAGCAACCAGCTCGGCTTAAGACGCTGCCAGGGCGCATTGGCGGCCGTGTCGCGCACGAGCGTCCGCCACAGATACGTGGACGAGATGCGCTGTTCCTCGCGCCGCAGTTTCAAAAAGTACAGCGCGACGATAATGGGCAGCAGTGCGGCCAAGGCAAAAGCAAGTGGCGTCAGAAAGTTCATCTCAGTATTCCGCGTGTCCTGAGAAACGACATCACCAATTCTTCAAACGGCAGCGACGTCGCAATGGGCGCATAGTTGATCGCACGCGCGGCGCAGAACTGCTGCCATTCGCTCTGCCAGGTCTGCACGCGCGTACGATAACGCGACAGCAGATCGAAGTCGGCGGTGATCTCGACGGCAGCTTCTGTTTCGCTATCCACTAATTTCAGATCGCCGTCCAGTTCTGGATCGATCTCTTGAGGCGCGAGGAGATGCAGCAGCGTAATTTCATAGTGGCGTCCGGCCAAACGCTGGATGCCTTCGCGCCAACCATCGTCCATCAAATCGCCGATGATGATGAGCGGCCCGGCGCGGCGCACATTGGCCGCATAATACGCCAGAGCCGTTAGGGGTGAGCTTTGTCCGCCGAGTCGCAAGCCGCTCAGCCAGCTGAACCAGGTCAAAGCTTGTTGTCTGCCGCGATGCGGGGGAAACAATGCGACCTCACCCCCAACCCCTCTCCTTCTAGGAGAGGGGAGCGCGTCTGTGATCGCCGCGCCGATCAGTCGATCCATGCCGATCAAAGCGACGTAGCCTAGTGCTGCTGCCACACGTTGAGCATACGCCCACTTGGATGGCTGACCCCAATCCATGCTCTGGCTGGCATCCACAATCACGTGAACCGTGGCATCTTCTTCTTCGACGAACAGTCGCAGGAATAAGCGCTCGAGTCGGGCGTACGCGTTCCAATCGATCCGGCGAAAGTCATCTCCCGGCGCATACTCGCGGAAGTCGGCGAACTCGACACTGCCGCCGCGTCTTGGACTGCGCCGCTCACCTTTGAACTTTCCCACGCGGGCACGCCGGCTCACCAGCGTGAGCCGATCGAGTGTGGCGAGAAACGAGGGAGAGAGTAAGGGTTCGGTCATTTACGCATGTTCCAACACGCGCTCGGTGAGCTCAGCCACGATCTTGTCGGTCGTGATGCCTTCGGCCTGCGCCTCAAAGTTGAGGATGAGCCGATGACGTAATGCGGGTAAAGCCGCCTCCCGCAGATCATCGATCGAGACGTTGTAGCGGCCGTCCAGCAACGCGCTGATCTTGCCCGCCAGGATCAGCGCCTGCATCCCGCGTGGACTGGAGCCCCAATTGACGTAGCGTTTGACGATGTCGGGAGCAGCGTTG
>JAUQXC010000023.1 GCA_030834825.1 Thermoflexales bacterium | reverse complement strand
GGCACCGGCGCAACGACCGGTAAAAATGGATGGCTCTTGCCGCTGAGACCACTCAGTGCTGGAGGGTGTTCAGCGGTAGGCTTGGATGTCATCATGGGATTGTTCGTCGTTTTGGTTTTCTGGGGCACGCTGTCAATCATGGTTTCCTCCACCCCGGTTGGCTGCCGGGTGAATCGTTTGCCTAAACGCTTAAGCGTGCGCGACATGTTCATACATGCGCCTTAGCATGGTTTTTTCGCTTCGATACTGAGCTTCATACCAGGCCAATCCGGCCTGGCCCATCTGGTGTAGGCGTGTGGGATTTGGTAGGGCCTGGCTTAAACACTCGGCCAACGCCTGGGCATTGCCCGGTTCGATGATCCAACCGGTGATGCCGTCGCTCACGTACTCGGGCAGAGCGCCCGTCCGTGTCACGATGACGGGCTTGCCAAAGAAGTAGGCTGCAGCGATCAAGGCCGATTGGGTGGCGTCGCGATAAGGCAGCACCACCAGGCTGCAACGCCTGAATAAGTCGATCGCTTCGGCATCGCCCATCAACCGATTACGGACTTCCACGTTTTCCGGCACGGCTTGGACCAATTCCCCGCGGCCGGCGACGATGGCACGGGCCGGAAAGTGCCCGTGCAATTGCCGCATCGCTTCAAATAAAGTGTCGATCCCTTTGTAAGCTTCAAGGCGCGCGAAAAACAAGGCGAACGGTTCAAGCGTCACGGTCGGCGGCGTCGAGCGCAGTGCAGCTTCTGCTTCATAACTCAAGAACAAGTGCAAGAGTGGCGTATAACCCACTCGTCCGTCAGCTAAACCTTGCTGCGCGAGTCGATCGCGATAGATCTGGCCATGCACCAAAATATGATCGGCCCAACGCAGGATGGAATTATTCCAGAGATACAGCAACCGCCCATAGCCTGCACTGCTATGTGGATCAAGATCGTGGATCGTATGAATCGTCTTGAGGCCTGCCCGTTTCAATCTGAGCAGCAGGGCGGGATTCCACACATGCGGCCCCGTAAAGTGGACGACCTGCGGCTGGGCGGCCCGAATCGCACGATACACCTTCTCGAACCCGCGCCAACTGAGGTTGGTCTTTTGCAGACCGGTGCCTGTGATGTCCACACGGGGTTGCACATCGATCTGAGGTGCATAGCGGTCGCACGGAACTCGCTGATTGGTAATGACCGTCACCGACCAGGGCTGCGCCGGCTCATTCTCATCTGTTGTGGCCATCTGGTTGGCGAGACTGGCCGTATATTGTTGCATGCCAAATGTTGGAGACAAGACGACGTAGCAAATTCGCACGATTACCCCGCTTGAGTGTCTTCATGCTTCATCAGCATAATTCTAGGTGAAGCGGGTTTGCGTGCCGTTGAAGTGCATCTGTCGACCAGGGGGCGGTAGTAAATCTTTCGTCAAAAATACGCTAGAGAAATCCAGCAGAATTGCGGCTATGTTGTGTGGGGGTTAGAGAGGTTAGATTCTTTGACGCATTACATCCTGGGGAGTTCGTTGAGCAGCCGACGAAAGGTCGAGGCCCGCTCGGCCAGCGCCGGTTTGAAGCGTGCGCCGATGGAACTGGCCAACCAACGCGGCCAATAGGCGATGCGCAACAAGGTCTTGAATAAATGGACGCGTGATTCGCCGCCGAACTTGCGATAGAACTGGACTTTGCTGTGGTAAAGTTGGACATACATGGTGTTATAAGCTTGTTTGCTGCTGGCGCCTCCGTAGTGCGTGACCACGGCTTGCGGAATCCAATTCAGTTCCCAACCGGCGCAGATTAAGCGATAGCACAGATCGACTTCTTCAGTGTACATGAAATACTGTTCGTCCAAGAGTGGCGCTGGCGGTTCAAGTGCTGCGCGCCGTGCGATCAGGCAGGCGCCCTTGATCACCTCGACGCGGTGCGGAGTATTCGCTTCCCAATGCTTCATATCATATGTGGCCCGAGGCCAGATCTGATCGAGAAAGATCAACCGCCAGAATTCACGCCAGGGTGTGAGCATGGGTTGGCAGGCCGGTTGGATTGACCCATCGGCATTCAACAACTGTGCGCCACCTGCGCCACAACGGGGGTGCGCCTCCAGGTGGTCAAGCAGCGCGGTGATCGCCTGTGGATGAACCTGGGTGTCACTATTGAGCAGTAGCACGTAGCGTCCGGTGCTGCATTGGTAGGCCTGATTGTTCGCCGGCGCAAAGCCGACGTTTCGATCGTTTTCGATGAGCTGCGCCCAGGGAAAGCGTTCCCGCAGGAGCGCTACGCTGCCGTCCTGCGAAGCGTTGTCGACGACGAAGACTTCGGCTTGATAGCGCCCATAGATCAATACCGCCGGCCCGATCGGCTTGAGCTCAACTCGATCAGCTGTGGCTGCTAACGCTTGCAAACAGCCGGCGGTGTAATCGCGTGTGTTCCAATTGACGATGAGAATTGAAAGATCCATAGTTAGTCACTCACGGGCGGCGCCGTTTGAGCGCGCGCCAGTTGTTCCAGTGTGAGCAGTCCGCCAAGAAACATCCAGATCAGCACGCTGGCTTGAAAGCCCGAGAAGCCGATATTGTAAACGAAGGGCAGGAACCAATCGGCCAGCGCCATAATCACCATGATGCCCGCCCACGCGGCCAGCATCCCGTTGACGTAGCCGCCTTCAAAGCCATTCTTGAAAACCTTGCGCAGACGCCAGCCCAGCCAGGCTAGCTCGGCCATGAACCAGAGGAAGAGACCCAGTCCCAATATTCCGACCTGCGAGAATAGATCGACGTAGTTGTTGTGAGAATTGATGCGCGGCTCGATCCAATAAGCGCCTTCGTAGAATAATGGGCGCGTAAAGCCATAGGGTCGATAAGCGGCTGGCCCGATGCCGGTGATGGGATTGCGCATACTCAACTCGAGCACCCGCTGAATCAGCACACCGCGTGAAGCGCCGCTTTCCGTCCACTTTTCGTCGCCACCGGCAAAATCATAGATGACTGAAAATAAGACGCCGCTGGCCAGGGTCGCGATGAGCGCAGCGAACGATAACCAACGCAGGCGCGGAAAGCGCAACCAGGCCAGGACTCCCAGCGCCGTAAATACGCCGACCCAGTTCGACGAGCGCTCTTGCTGGATTCCTAACGCATAGTATACGGTCGTTGCCAGAATGATCACCAGGCACAACCGCCAGCGGCCAGAGAGGCGTTGATTGAACAAGAGCTGCCCGGCGGCCACCGCTGTCAACAACAGCCAAAAGGGCGCGCGTTCCACGGCAAAGGACAGTGTATTGTACGCAATGTATTCATTGCCCGGCGTGATGCGGACCAAGGCCATCGCTTCAGCCACGATCAGGTAGAAGATAGTGATGCGCTTCAACCAGACCGGCTGAGTAATGCGATTGCCGATCAGCCAGAAGATGCCGGCGGAAAAAGCAAAGAGCGCCCACTGCGCCAGCTGGACCACGACGAAGCGATCGGAACGTGGGACGCTGGGATCCCAAATGACCTGGCTAATCGGGATCGAGATCAGACTAGCCAACAGGAACAAGAACAAGGGACGGTTCGTGCGCGAGGGGACCAGGCGCAATTTGTGTTGCATCAGGGAGTTGAGCAGCCAGATACCCAATAGGGCGGGGACCAGCAGCGCGGCCGGATTGAGACTGACTTCCGTGCCGGTACCAATCTCCAGCCGCACGACCAGCGCACTGGGGATGAGCAGCAAAAAGCCCAGCCGCGGCCAGCGTAGCAAGACCAGCGCTCCTACCAGGGCGAACTGCGCGGCCAGAATGATCAGAGAGCTCCGCCGTCCCAGCACCAGCGCCAGCACCAGCACACCACTAATGATCAGCGCACTGATCAACAGGCGTAGTTTGTCGTCACGGCCGGCTAGTCGATCCGCCAGTTTAGGGTTAAGGCGCTTGATGTTTGACAGCATCCTCTACCAGTCCTACGAAATGTTCGCCAATTTTCTTCCAATCGTAGCGTTCTTCCACCAAACGACGCGCCTGGCTGGCCAGTCGTTGGCGCAGGTCCGGATCGCGCATCAGGCGCACCGTGCATTCGGCAAAACTCGCCGCATCGTCAGCCAAGAGTAAGTGTTCACCATGCCGCGCCTCAATTCCTTCGGCGCCCTTCGTCGTGGAGACGACCGGTGTGCCCAGTGCCATCGCTTCCAGGATTTTGATGCGCGTGCCGCCACCGTCTAGGAGGGGAACAACGCACACCGAGCTGCTGGCCACGAGCGGACGGATGTCGGCTACATATCCAGTTAGCTTGACGTTGTTCGACCAGGCTAGGTCACCCAGATTGACATTCTGGGTCGAACCCGTGATCAACAAAGTCGCATCCGGGCGCCTCTCCCGAATGAGCGGAAATATTTCCTGCAGAAAGTATTTGGCGGCTGTGTAGTTTGCCTGATAAGTCAGCGCGCCATTGAAGACCAGGCTGGATGGCTCGGTCACCGCTAGGCCAGGGTGATTCCGTTCGCAATCGACCCCATTGGGCACCACTTCCAGGCGTCCATGGTATCCGGGCAACATTTGCAAACACGCTACTCGATCCTGCTCCGACACCATGGTGCAAAGATCAAATCGTCGAAAAAGACGAGATTCGTAAAGCGTCGTCTTGCGCCAGCTCACCCAACATCGCAAACTTTGAATCAGGCTTGACTGGGCCTGGCAGCGCTCACACATCCAACGACTCAGCGAATTGTGCTCCTCCAGTATTTTGGTCATCGTGCGCGGTGCCTGTAGTGCATACGTCGCCATCGTTTCGATCGACGCGATGACGACATCGTATGGCTTTGCGGCGAGTATGCGTTGAGCGGCCTGCCTCATCGCTTGGATCGGGCGCGTGATGATAGGGTCCAGCGATAGAAAACGTGCCAAGGCCGACACGCCGGTGCGGTTGAAGGGGTCGCCTGACACGGCTTGCACGTCGGCGCAGACGTTGCGCAGCGCCAGTGCTTCGGCGGGTTGCGCCGAGCCAAAGGCGAACGACAACAACGACACTTCGTAGCGCGCACTGAGCGCTTCGAGCAAGTAATAGACGCGTATCTTTGAGCCGTTATCGGGCGGCCAAGGAAACCAAGTCGAAAGGAATAGCAAATTCATCTTGATCACCGGTCGGTCAACAGGGGCTATGATCGCTGGCGTTGAACGGAATCTTCGACCAAGCGGGTGAAGTGCTGGCCGATGTGCGTCCAATCATAGCGTTCTTCCACCAGGCGCCGGGCATTGGCAGCCAGCCGCTGTCGCAGGTTCACATCGCGCAACAGGCGCAGGGTGCAGTCGGCAAAACTCGCCGCGTCGTCAGCCACGAGTAAGTGATCACCGTGCCGCGCGTCAATTCCTTCGGCGCCCTTCGTCGTGGAGACGACGGACGTGCCCAGCGCCATGGCCTCCAGTATTTTCAAGCGTGTGCCACTGCCTTGCCGGATCGGTACGATGCAGACGGTGCTGCCGCCCACCACAGGACGCATATCTTCAAGGTATCCAGACAAATACACGCTGTCATCCAGGCGTAACCGCGTTAGATCAACGCCTTGGGTTGAGCCGGTTACCGTTAGCGAGACGGTCGGTCGTTCGCGTTTGATCTGCGGATAGATCTCAGCTAAAAAGAATTGTACCGCATCGAAATTGGCACTGTACGTTAACGCCCCGTTGTAAATCAGTGAATCCAGCCGGGCCGAGCCGGTCGCAGGTTGGTGATGCTGGCAATCAACGCCGTTGGGCACGATCTCGACCCGGCAGGCGGTTGGCTTCACCATGGAACGGACGAAGTTAATTTCTTTTGGCGAGACAACACTGCCGGCCTGAAAACGGCGAAACATTCGCGTTTCGTAGCGGTGCGTTTTTTGCCAGCTCAGCCAGGCACGCAGAGCGACTTTGCCATTAAGACGCCCGTGCAGTTGGTAACTGAAGGAAGTGTCAATGTCAATCACGCGCGGGATGGCGGCCAGGTGCGTGGCATACTGTGCGACCGGCGTTTGAATGGCGACGACGGCATCCCAGGTTGTCGTCCGGCTGGCTTCGTCCAGCACACGCTGCATCGGACGGCTGGGCCAGAAAGCCAGTGGAATGGGTGACAGGTATTTGATCCATTGTGGGAGATTGACATACCGAAATGGATCAGCACTCACATTCACGACTTCAATGTTGGCGGGCGGTTCGGCACTGGGCGTGCCCCGTGGCCGAAACGCGATCAGTGTCACGTCGTGGCCTGCGGCCAGGCCTTGGACCAGATAATACGCGCGGCTCTTTGAGCCATTGTCCGGCGGATAGGGATACCAGGTTGACAGCACGAGGATGCGCATCATGTCCTCAGATCGGCCATGGGCAGTTTTTCGTGCCGCTCGGCGTACGCTAACAACGCCTCGGCGATTCTGACCGCAGCCTGACCGTCGCCATAAGGGTTGTTCTGGCACGCCATGCGCTGATATAAAGCGGGCTGATCGAGAAGTTCGTCGACTAGGGACACAATGTCATCCGTGCCCGTACCCACCAGCGCGGCAGTGCCTGCCTCAATGGCTTCGGGGCGTTCGCTGGTCTCACGCATCACGAGCACAGGTTTGCCCAGACTGGGAGCTTCCTCTTGCAATCCGCCGGAGTCAGTCAGCACCAGGGTGCAGCGCTGTAAGAGATAGACGAGTTCCAGATAGTTAAGCGGTGGCAGGAGGGTGATGGAGGCGTGTCGTGCCAGGCGCGAGACGACGGTGTCACGGACTTTTGGATTCGGATGGACCGGATACACCACCTGGACATCCGACCGGTGTGCAATTCGCGTCAGTGCCTCGCAGATGCGCTGGAGGGGTTCACCAAAATTCTCGCGGCGATGGGCCGTGACCAGGATGATTTTTTTGGAACCCGGCAGCCGGTTGACCGGGCTGCTGTTGTTGGGCGTCCAGTTGCGCTGCGCAACTTCCAGCAAGGCGTCTATGACGGTATTGCCCGTCACATGGATGGCGTCGTCGGGGATGCCTTCGCGCTTTAAGGCCTGGCGCGCCCGGTCGGTTGGGGCAAAACACAGATCGCTGATCGCGTCGGTAATCACACGATTGGCCTCTTCTGGAAAAGGATTCCACTTGTCGGCCGTGCGCAGGCCGGCTTCCACGTGCCCTATTTTGATTCTGGCATGATGCGCGGCGATGGCCGAGGCCATTACCGTGGTGGTGTCTCCTTGCACCAGGATCCACTCAGGGCGTTGCTCTAGCAAGACTGGCTCAAGCCGCGTCAAGACCCGCGCCATGACTTGAGTCGGCGTTTGGTTATCCTGCATGACATTGAGGTCGATGTCAGGTTGCAGATTCCAGACGTCCAGCGCCTGATCGAGCATTTTGCGGTGTTGTGCTGTGGCGCACGTGATGCACTCGAATTGGTCGATGCGGCGTTTAAGCTCCAGTATCACCGGCGCCATTTTGATGACTTCCGGGCGTGTGCCGAATATGCACATCACCTTCATGGGCGGCTGCACCATGTCGAACTTGCTCCTCTCAGAATGTGGCTGGGTTCATTTCGCGTTTTCCAGCTGTTCGATTTCTACAGAATCCACAGGCCCGTTTCACAGGCGCTCAGCGCGACGCTGATGAACCAGCCCACGGCGCTCAGCTGCTCTTTGCCTGCGGCCCGGGCGGCAGCCCGGATCCAATCGGCGCGTCCGACGAAGGCCGGATGCCGCGGATGAGTCAACCGGAGCCACCACCACTTCAGTTTGCCACTGTACCATTTCACGGGTAGGCGCTGGCGCAGACGTTTGGAGAATTCCTGATAGCCCATACTGCGCGCCGTCCCGCGGACCAGTTCGCTGGTCATGCTGGTTTCGTGCAATCGATAGCGGTAGAGCGCCGCCGGGATATGCTTCATCGCGTAGTACTGTGAGATGCGAATCCAGTATTCCCAATCCTCACCATAGATAAACTCAGGATCGTAAAGTCCTACTTGCGCCATGCACGCACTTCGATAGAGGAAACAGCAATGAACCAGATTGACATGCAGGAGCAGGTCGGGATCATAATCCGGCAGGTCAAACCGGCCAAGATTGACACCCTCGTCGGTGATCAAGTAACGATCTGCATAGACCAGGCCAATCGCCGGGTCTTGATCAAGCGCGGTGCTCAGGACGTCCAACATGTTCGGCAGCAAAATATTGTCCGATGAAGTCCAGGTCAAATAGTCGCCACCGGCTTGCTTGAAGCCGGTGTTCAGCGCGGCGGGCAAGCCCTGATTGGCCTGTTCGATGGCGGTGAAGGCGTGGCGCTGCTGATAATCTGCCACAACTTCGGCGGTGTCATCCGTAGACCCATCGTTGACGACGATCAATTCAAAGTCCTGACACGTCTGTGCGAAGATGCTATCCAGCGCTTCGGGCAGAAAGTGAGCTTGATTATAGGCTGGCAGCACAATACTGACTCGTGGTTTCATCACACCTCACTTTACCGGGGCGGTGGTGCGGCGGCGCGCCCCGCGTGGCGAATGGCCTGCCGCAGCAACACCGCATCCATAAAGAACTTCACCGCCCAGTTGGGCAAGCTATCCGGCAAATAGTCACCCTCCATAGGCCAGCTGCCTGGAAGACTGCCCAATAGATTCCTGTTGCGCGTGCGCACCAACTGCGAGCGACAGCTGTGATCGATGAGACGATCGCTGGCGGTGAGATACTTTTCATCTCCGCTCCACTGATAGAGCCTCTGCCACACGATCGCCATCTGCGCGTTGCCGGTCAGACATGTAAAATGATCGAGGCTGTGCCACCCCTCGGTGAAGGCGCCAGGCAGCGCCCCATCGGCACGTTGCTGGTTGAGTAGAACATCGGCCGGCTGGCGGGCCGCTTGAATCAGGTCGCGGTCATTCAAGTGCAGGCCGCATTCTAACATCCCTTCCAGGGTGTAAGCGACCGTGTGCATGACTGCGGCCTCGCCTGGCACCAGCGCCAGATGATCGAACCAGCCATCGGCCTGTTGTTGTGACCGCGTCCAGGCGATGTTTTTGCAAGCGGCTTGTTCATAGCGTCGCTCGCCGCTGACCTGCGCCAGCTGCAACAGCGCCCAACTGACGCGCACTTCCCAGGCGTGCGGCACATGGTGGTAGGTGAACCGCACCCAACTGCCATCCGGCTCTTGATTGCGGATCAACCAATCGCCTGCGCGTCTGGCCGCTTCCAGATAATCGGGTTGCTTGAACTCATGGTAGGCCGCCAGGTAGCCGTAGATGACCTGGCCGACATCGAACGCGCAGGGCTGCACCGCTTCGAACATCTCGTTATGCACATTCGGAACTGCGCCGTTGGCCAACTGCACGCTCAAAAGAAATTGTGACATGCACCGCACGCGCTCGCGCAGTTGTTTGTCGTGCGTGAGCTGCGCATAGTGTAGCAGAGTGGGAATGGCATAGCCGGTCGTTTCGGGATAAGCAGGCATCCATTCACGTTTTGCCGTGTTGAAGAGCTGGGCCAGCCCGCCATTGCCCGTCACCGCTTGTGCCACGCCTAGCCACTGTGCCGCCAGTGACAGATGCCGATCATCGCTGAGCCGTGCGTGCCAGCTGTTGGTGACCTGGATGGGTCTGCTCACCCAGCGTTTGAGATCGAACAAGGGCCGCGAGCGGGCCGGGGGGAGTGGTGGGCCGAGGCGGCGCTGCCCCCGCGCTTGATTCAGGGCGGCTTCAACTTCGTCCAGCAGTCGCTCCGATGCAGACTCAGCTTCAACGTGGTCAGGTTGCTCGATCACAAAGTCCAGGCGCAGCACACCTGGATTCTCCAAGCGCAGCTGCCGCAACGCGACGCGGCTGACCTGTTTTCTCAAGGGTACCTTATCGGGCCTCTGAAGGAAAGATTCCCAATACGCGGTGTATGCATCGGGCTGCAGAGGCGATGTGCCCGACGCATAATACACGGGTTGCGTGCCGGGCGTTTGTTCGACGATCCATATCAGACGGCGTTGCAACCCTTTCAAGTTCCACAGCACGGTGACGTCGGGTTTGAACTCCGACAACACCTGTTGCAGATACTGGGCATTGCGTCGCTCGCGACTTTTGCGTTGGAGGAGAAACTGCACGGGTACAGGGACGCGCGATGTTTCGTTAATGTCCGGCTCTAATTGGTAATGCACGGCGTTCTCGACTCGCGTGGCCGGGTCTGACTGTCTGGTCGTCAGCACTTGCAGCGTGTGGCCGCGCTGTTGCAGGCCCCGCACTACTTGAACGGCGAGCGGCTCGGCGCGTCCGTCCGTGTGAGAGGGATAACCTTTTGAGATTAACAAAATTCGCATGGCATCATT
>JAUQXC010000280.1 GCA_030834825.1 Thermoflexales bacterium | reverse complement strand
TGCGTACGGAGCACTGTTTGACGTACTGGCCTTCCATGCCAGGATTGGTCAACAAATTCGGCCCAACATCCTGCAACTCGGGCTGAAAGGCAGCATCGGCCACGCGGCTGGAGGCAAAAGCGCCACTGAGTGGCAGCACCGCCAGAAACGCGATCGTCAAGGTCAATACGGCTAGCAATCGTTTGGACAACATATTCTCTCCTGCTGGTTTGGTGACGCACGGAAAAGGCACCGATGTAGGGACAATTGTACTGAGTTCCTTAGATCAGTCAAATAAGGGGATTTTTTCCCGCGCCGTGTTTGACAAGCCCGATCGATAATGCTATCATCCACGCGCGGTCGCCCTCGGGCCGATCGGTTGTGCGCATCTCCACAGGAGTTCGCCTGCATGGGCTGGTTCGACGGCTTACCGCCTCGTCAACGACGACTGTACCTCACCTTTATCAGCATCATTGCGCTGACGCTGCCTTGTTACTGCGTCGGAATTGCGGCCCTGGCCCTGGCCCCCACGGGCCGCACGCCCGCCACCGTAGTGGGAACACTCACCCCCACGCCCCCAGGCAACGCGACGTCCACGTTACCTGCCAACACGACGCTGGAACCGACACCCACCAATTGGGCCCCGCCCACGATCACCGATACGCCGACGCCTGGCCCTACGCCGACAGCCACGCTGACGGGCACACCCACTCACACCCCCACGCCGACGACCACGGAGATTCCGACGGCCACGCCCACCGTGGTCACGGACACGCCTGAGCCTACATCGACTTTTACGCTGACGCCTGAGCCGCCTACGGCCACCTTCACACCGACGCCGACCGAAACACCGACACCGACTGAAACACCGACGCCGACGCCGACTGAAACGCCCACGGCAACACCTGCTCCAGGATAACGGTGATGGATATTGCGGCCTTGCTCAAGCGTTTCTCTCAGACACCCGGCATCTCCGGCCACGAAGCGGAGATGCAATCGTTGGTGTTGAAGGAGTGGGGACGCTGGGCGGCTGAAACGCATGTGGACAAGATGGGCAATGCGCTCGCGATTGGCCGTGGGACCGATCGGGCGGTAGCTGACCGCCGGGCCGATCGAAAAGCTGCGCCTCGCCGTTCGATCATGCTCGCCACCCACATGGACGAGATCGGCCTGATGGTTGCCGGAGTAAAGCATGGCTTCATCCATCTCGTCGAAATGGGTGGTGTGGACGTGCGCATCCTGCCCGGGCAAGAAGTCATCGTGCATGGTCGCCGCGACCTGCCGGGCCTCATCGCCAGCACGCCGCCACATTTATTGAAAGCCGCCGAGCGCAATAAGGTCGTTCCGCTCGAGCGCCTCTGGATTGACGTGGGCCTGCCGGCACGACAAGTGGAGCAGCTGGTCCGCGTCGGCGATTTGGTCTCCCTGCGCCGCTCGGTCATCGAATTGAAGAACGGGTTGTTAGCCGGAAAAGCCTTGGATAACCGCGCCTCGCTCGCTGCGGTAGCCGTCTGCCTGGAGCAATTGCAGCTGACCCAGCATCAATGGGATGTGTTAGCGGTGGCCACTGTGCAGGAAGAAATCTCTTTGCTGGGCGCGGCGACAAGCGCCTTTGCCCTGCAGCCCGACGTGGCCATCGTCATCGACGTGACCTTTGCCACGCAGCACGACGCCACGGACGTGGAAACCTTTGCGCTGGACAAAGGCCCCACCATTAACGTCGGCCCCAACATGCATCCCAAAATGACACAAGGCCTGCGCGACGCCGCTAAGCGCCTGGAACAGGAGGCCCGGCTGGAACCGTTGACGGGGAACAGCGGCACCGACGGCTGGGCGATTCAAGTGGCCAGGGCAGGCATTCCCACCGGCATCATCGCCATTCCCATCCGCTCGATGCACACTCCCGTTGAAGTCGTCGCGATCAAGGACATCGAACGTACGGGGCGCCTGCTGGCAGAATTTATTCGCGGGCTGGACGAAGATTTCTATCGATCACTGATTGATTACTCTGACAAGGTGACCCGCTGAGAGGGGGATCTCTCCCCGAGATCGTCTCAACCAGCCAGCTTGACCTGAATTGAAACCTAGCATGGCTAGCTTACTCACCAACCTCAAGCAGCTTTCCAACGCCAACGGCGTCTCGGGCGATGAACACGCCGTGCGCCAGATCGTCATCGACCTGATTAAAGATCACGTCGACGAGCTGCGCGTGGACACCATCGGCAATATCCTGGCCGTGAAGCGCGCGCGCGGCACAGCGAAATTGCGCGTGATGCTCGATGCGCACCTGGACGAGATTGGATTCATGATCTTCGGCGCGAACGGCGATGGCTCGCTGAAGTTCCGCGCGGTGGGCGGCATCGACGATCGCATCTTGCCGGGCAAGGCGGTGCTCGTCGGGCCTGATCGGATCCCCGGCGTCATCGGCGTGAAGCCCATCCATTTGCTTCACGGCGAGACCGGCGTTGTGAAGATCGAAGACCTGGCCATCGACATCGGCGCGGCCAGCGAAAGCGAAGCGAACAGTGCTGTGACCGTGGGACAAACGGCGACGTTTGCGACCGAGTTTCGCACCTGGAACGGCGCGGCCAGTGGCAAGGCGTTGGATGATCGCGCGGGCTGCGCGGTGCTGATCGAACTACTGCGTGGGCCGCGCTTGCCGGTGGACATACTGGCGGCATTCACCGTGCAGGAAGAGGTGGGTTTGCGCGGCGCGCAGGTGGCGGCGCACGCTTTCGATCCGGATGCCGCTGTGGCCATCGACGCGACGCCGGCCAACGATTTACCGCCAACGATCGAGCAGGATGTCAGTCCCAACACGCGCCTGGGCCACGGCCCCGCCATCTATGTGATGACTCGCCGCGACCTGTCCGATCCGCGCCTGGTCAAGCACTTCGTGGCGACAGGCGACGCGGAAAGGATTCCCTATCAAATTCGGCAACCGGGCGGCGGCGGCACCAATGCCGGCGGCATCATCCCCGCTCGCTCGGGCGTGCCGACGATCTCGGTCTCGGTTCCGACACGCTATCTGCATTCCCCGGCATCACTGATCTATTTGAAGGATGTGCGTTCCACGGTCGCGCTGGTGCGCGAAAGTGCGGCGCGCCTGACACCGCAGATGTTGCAGAGGAAGTAACTGCCCAGTCGCCGTCACACCGCACTGCACGCACAAAGTCCCCGAAGCGTAGCGGAGTGGGAGTGGGTGCAAGTGGGCGCGGCGTAATCGGGCATCCAGTTGATCATTAGCAAATTATTCTAATGAAACTTCTGGATTCCCGCCTTCGCGGGACTGACATGTACTCAATTGAGGATAAACGTGAAAGAACTCATTCGCAAACTGGTGGAGAGTTTCGGGCCGGTCGGGTTTGAAGACGAGGTGCGCGCCATCATTCGTGCCGAGGTCGCAGACCTGGCCGACGAAATCCGCCTCGGCAAGCTCGGCGATCTCATCGCCGTGAAGAAAGGCCGCGGCCCAGGCCAGAAGATCATGCTCGTCGCGCACATGGACGAGATTGGCCTGATGGTCACGCACGTGGACAAACGTGGGTACGCGCGTGTCGTCCCGCTAGGCACCGTCTTTCCGTTATACAGCGTGGGGGCGCGCGTGCGCTTTGCCGATGGACGCCTGGGTGTGTTGGAAGTCGACTGGCGGCAGGACACCAGCAAGGCCCCAACGTTGGATCAGATCTACATCGATGTGGGCGCGACCAGCCAGGACGATTGCCCGGTGAAAGTGGGCGATGTCGCCATCTTCCATCAAGGACTGGAAAGCGTCGGCGAGCGGTTGATTGCCAAATCGATCGACAATCGCATCGGCTGCGCGATTCTGATCGAGACGCTGCGCCGCCTTAAGCAGACGCCGCACGAGGTCTACTGCGTATTCAGCGTGCAGGAGGAAACCACTTCGGTGGGCGCGCGCACCGCGGCCTACAGCGTCGATCCTGATCTGGCCATCGCCGTCGATGTGACGGGCACGGGCGACACCCCCAAGGCGCAGCCCATGGCTGTGGAAATGAGCAAAGGCCCGGCGATTAAAGTACGTGATGCCGGCATGATCGCCGATCGACGCGTGAAGAATTGGATGGTGCAGCGCGCAGAAGCGGCAAAGATTCCCTATCAGCTGGAAATCTTCCGGCTCGGCACGACCGACGTGCAAGTGGTGCAGGCCGTGCGTGAAGGCGTGCCCAGCGGCGGCGTGCTGGTGCCGGCCCGTTACGTGCACAGCCAGGCCGAGATGATCGATCTGGGCGACGTTGAGAATGCGGTGACACTGCTGCTGGAATTGCTGAAGAAGCCAATCGTGCTGAGTAACGAGTAACAGGTTATTTGTCCCACGCAACAAGCATCCGGCTTGAAGATCATCTTCAAGCCGGATGTAAATTCTACGAGGAGATTGTCCTCAAGTCGAGGCTAAGCACACGGGATATACCCAAGTTCCTCCAACCGGCGAATCACTTTAGCCGCACTCTGCTCCGGCGTCTCGCGTCCATCGGTATGGCAAACCACTTCGGGATTCAGCGGCGCTTCGTAGGGATCGTCAACGCCGGTGAAGTTTTTGATCTCGCCGGCCAGCGCCTTCTTGTAGAGACCCTTCACATCCCGATCGGCCAACACGGGAATAGAGCACTCCATGTACACTTCCACGAAGCGTCCCACCTTGCCGCGCACTTCGTCGCGGATTTCGCGATAGGGCGAAATAGCCGCGGCAATGGCCACGACGCCGTTGCGCGCGAGGATCTCGCAGACCCAGCCGATGCGGCGGATGTTGGTATCCCGATCGGCCTTGCTGAAACCCAGACCCTTCGACAGGTGGGTGCGGATCACATCGCCATCCAGCACTTCCACGCGCAGATCGCGCTTCCGCAATTCAGCCTCAATGATGCTTGATACCGTCGATTTCCCCGCCCCCGACAGGCCCGTAAACCAGATTGTACAACCGTTTTCCAGATTCACCATGATTCCTTCCTAAGAGAGTAATACGTGCCGCGTGATACGTGACAATGCTGCTTGCGAGAGTAGATTACGCTTCAATGACTTTGCCTTGCATATCAGCCGGGATTGGCTCGTTCATGTAATGCAGCACCGTCGGCGCAATGTCCATGATCTGCGCCTGGATGCGCTGACCGCCCAAATCGTGCGCCGGATCGTAGAGAATGAACAGGCCCTGTTGGGCGTGATTAGCATCGTCGGGGCCGGTGTCGTTCTCGAAGGTGTAGATGCTCTCGAGGCCCAAAGAACCTACGGAGCGCCAGGCCAGATCGCCGAAGTAGACGATCAGATCGGGCGCGACATTGTTGACCGTGTGATAAAGGTCTTCCGGCTTGAAGACCTTAGTCCCAATGTCTTCGCCGTGGGGGCCGGGAATTGCGATCAGGCGGCGAGCCAGCTCGTCGCGTTCCCGTTCGTAGTCAGCCGGTGAAATGCTGCCGTTCGGTTCACGGCCTTGCACATTCATGAAGATGCGCGCGTAATAACCGCCCGAACTCCACGCTTTCGTTTTGCTCCAATCGACCTTGACCCGCTCCAACGGGACCATTTTGGGCGGAAGTTCTTCAGCCAAGACCAGCAAGCCTTCACGACGTAACCATTCATTGATGGCAATGCCGCCGTCCATGCACTTGGCACCGTGGTCGGACACGACCAGCACGACAGTATCAGGCGGCAGCAGCTTCAGCATCTCGCCGATCTCGCGATCGAGGTAAATGTAATATTCACGGATCGCATCGACAAAGGGGTTGCCCGGTTGGTAGCGCCAGTGCTTCTCGTCGCTGTAGCTCCACAGGCCATGATGAATGCGATCCACGCCCATTTCGACGAACATGAAGAAGTCCCACGGCTTCTCGCTGATCATCTTCTTGACCAACTTACAGCGGGTCTCCGTCATCTCGTAGATCTGCTTCAGCAGGTAAGCTTTGTCTTCTGTACGGAAATCCTTCACATCAACCTGGTACTCACCGACCCACTCGGCTATCTCCGTTTTGAATTCGGGCGGATAAGTGTAATGGCTTGCGATGCCGGGCGTGAGAAAACAACCGACGAGGCAACCGTTAACGGGCTGGGGCGGATAGGTTCCGGGCACGCCCACCACGTTCACTTGCTTCCCCGATCGACTGAGGATATCCCAGACGCGATCTTCTTTCACCGCGCTGCTGGTGGCGATCGTCATCTTGTCGTAGGAATGATCAGCGCGATTGCGGAAGCCGTAGATGCCCAATGTGCCCGGATCTTTGCTGGACGTCATCACACTCCAGGCTGGCACGGTAATGGCCGGCGTGCACGACTCCAGGTTACCGTAGAGACCCTGCTGCATCAGGCGGCTGAGGTTAGGCAGCTGATCGTGCCAGCGATCGAAAACCAGCGTTGGCTCGGCGCAATCCAGACCGATGACGAAGACTTTGCTCATGTGACCCGGGCTTCCTTTACTTCTCACGCAGGCCGTCGATAAGGACTTGGCCCACTTCGGGGCGTGTGAATTCGTGCGGCAGTGGTTCACCCGCGCGCAGCCGACGGCGGACTTCGGTACCGCTGAAGACAAGGTGACTAGATTTGTCGTGCGGACAGGTCTTGGAAGAAACGATAGCTTCGCATTTTTTGCAGTAGAAAGTATGCTCAAACATCAACGGCGTGATACCCAGTTCGGCGTAAGTGAAGTTATCGAAGATGCGCTGCGCGTCGTAGGTGCCGTAATAATTGCCCACGCCGGCGTGATCGCGCCCGACGATGAAGTGGGTACAGCCATAGTTCTTGCGGCACAGCGCATGGAAGATCGCCTCGCGCGGGCCGGCGTAGCGCATCGCCGCGGGAAAAACACTCAGCAGAGTCCGATCTGCGGGGTAGTAGTTATCCAACAGGACTTTGTACGAAGCCATGCGCACATCGGCGGGTATATCTTCGACCTGCGTCTCGCCGACCAGCGGATGCAGCAGCAGGCCGTCGACCATCTCCAACGCCACCTTCTGCAGATATTCATGTGAGCGATGCACGGGATTACGTGTTTGGAATCCGACGACGGTCTTCCAACCCTTCTTGGCGAAATACTGTCGGGTCTCGGTCGGCATCAGGCGATGCTCCATGAAGGGACGATTGCGCGGCAGATCGATCACTTCCAGGGGGCCACCCAACAAGACCTCGCCCTGCTGGTATAGCCGCGCCACACCCGGATGCTTCTCCTCTTCGGTACGGAAGATTTCACGAGCCTCGCGGTGTTTATCGTAAGTGAACTTCTCGTGCACGGTGACGATCGCCAGGATGTGGCCATCAGGTTCTTGCAGCGCCACACGTTGGCCCTCTTTGATCGAATTCGCCAACTCCCGATCGACGGGCAGCGTGATGGGGATGCTCCACACCTGGCCGTTGGTCAGGCGCATCTCCGTGACGACGCGTTCATAATCGGCCTGCGCCAGAAACCCGGTCAACGGCGCAACCGCGCCGATGGTGAGCAACTCCACATCGCTGATAGAGAGCGGACTGAGCACAATTCGGGGGAGGCTTGTGGCTTCTTGCAGAAGCGCCTCCCGCTGATCAGGTGCAACAAAAACGCCCGTGAGGGGCGTCGAGTTTATCGACTGCATATGATAAGGTCCCTTCTAAGAGAGTTGAAGCAACGTAGATTATAATGGAGGTTAGCCTAACCGTCAAAGCGCTGAAAAGCGAATGAACAGAGGTGTCTCCATGCTACACGTTTCGGGAAGAATTACCGATGCTCTGCTGCTGGCAGCTCTGGCATCAACGATGCCTGATTGGCAATCGCCTTCCATCGTCTCAGCCGACGGCGCTCGCACACTGGTCAATCGACACTGACGTGCTACCGATGCTGGCGTAATCGAGGCTGGGTCTGCGTTTCAGCCAACCTCTACGCTCTACCTACCCTTGACAATGCATGACTACAATAGCGGCCACCTGACCTATCATCCGGCTCAGGACAGCCACCCCGCTTTCTCTCCGGATGGGACAGAACTCATTTTTTTCCAGCAACAAGGCAGATGGGAATTGGGACATTTATACTGTTACGCTCAGCGGGGGTGTTTGGGCTCGCTTGACAACTGATCCGGCTGTTGATCGCTTTCCCCCCTATTCGTCGGACGGCCACAGCGTTGCGTTTCGTAGCGAGCGAGATGGCAACAGCGAAATCTATGTGATGAGAACCAATGGCGGCGACCAACTCCGCATCACTCGTGACGCAGAGTATGATGGCTATCCTGTCTTTACTCTCGACGGAAGCGGAATTGTGTTTGCTTCGATTCGCTCCAACCAGCCCACTGTCAATCGGGTTAATCTGGTGGGAGTGGGATTGAAGGGTCTTATGCAGCGATCGGGCTGGGGAATGGCGACTCCCCGTCTAGCGCCGAGCGGTCACTGGCTTGTCTATGCAGGCGGATCAACTGATCAGCCCTTCGACATATACCGACAGAAGTTTATTAGCCCGTTACAAGAGGTTGGACTCCAAGAGGCGGTCAACTTAGCACAAAGCTGTGAGTGGGATGCTGGTGTGCTCGCTTACGGCTGGACTCACGCGTGGCAAAGTACGGGAGAGCCTGAGTACTATCACTGGACTCGACAATGGATTGATGGCTGCATCAAAGATCAAACCAAGCATTACGCACGTTAACGACGGCTTGCTGGGGTATGCAGCTCTCGTCGCGTATGAGAAAGACGGCGGGGCAGAGCGACTCGCTTTTGCCGAGCAGGTCGCAGACTATTTGCTCAACACCGCACCTCGCACGGCCGATGATACTTTGGAGCATGATAGCAATCGGATCTGGGTGGATACCCTGCTGGGCAGCGTTCCTTTTTTACTCGAGATGACTCGTGTGACTGGCGACCCGCAATACGCTGAAGAGGCCATCAGCCAGACGATCAAACATGCTCAGCATTTGCAGGATCCCGGCAGCGGTTTGTATCATCACGCCCGGGATGCCAGCCAGATCGATCCTGCCGGCCAGGCTTACTGGGGGCGCGGCAACGGCTAGGCCCAGCTGGCTGACACGGCCCTCCTCTCGACGATCCCTATCACGCATCCGTCGCGTTCGACCATTCTCGATTTAATGCAACGACAAGCGGCAGGACTCAAGCCACTGCAAGACGCTTCAGGCTTATGGCACACTGTGCTGAATCGACCCGATTTCTATGCAGAGACCTCTGCTTCTGCTTTGATCACTTACGCACGCAAACGCGGCATGGCAGAGGGTTGGCTCGATCAGAGTGCGTATGAAACGACCACATCTGCTACCATATTAGGTGTGTGGCAGCAGACGCTGGCAGATGGAATAGTCACCAATGTCTCTGGGCCGACGTCGGAAAATGATTACAACAACCTTCCACGAGGCACGCTTCGACTGTACGGACAAGGTGCAGTCTTGCTGGCGGGAAGTCCTTACAGCACTGAGGAATAGATCTTGCCAGGATCACCAGTTTAAGTACTCTGGACGCCCCTTGCATTTGGCGCAAATGGTTGTCTGAGGTCCGGCTTTGAGCCCACCCGGCGCAAACACACGCCGCGAACTAACGTAAGCTGCACCATTCCAGATGTCCTTAATAGGCCGCGCCAACGCATTTTCGAGATCGTGAGACTTGTCATGCAGCCAACAACAGGGTGCCATACCCCCATCCCAATTGATTGTCAGGCTTTCCCACAAATCGGCACAGTGCCACACGTTCTTCAAAGGTTTGGAATAATCATAATAGGACAGTCGCCCATCCTGCGGCAACCATTCCTCCGCTTGCGTCTTACTTTTTGTGTCGATAAAAATGGTGCCGGTGGTGAAGGCATCGGCGCCGATTTCCTGCGACAGCGCGCGCAGATCCTCGATCTGATGTTCATTGTAGCGGTTGATCAGTGTGCGAAAAACGATAAAGGGCTTGCGGCTCCCCAGGCGCTTTTTTGTCTCAACCAAAGTCCGCAAGTTGGCAAGGACTTTTTTGAGCTCGCCAT
>JAUQXC010000279.1 GCA_030834825.1 Thermoflexales bacterium | reverse complement strand
CTGCGGCCAGATCATGTTTTCGCGGCTGCGGCGTCCCACCCGATGCTGGCTACGAATCCAGATCGCCTTATCCGGGGTGGGGGGATTCACGAGCAGAATATCAACCTTGTAGGGCGGACGGCGAATGCCCTTGGCGCGCACGGCCAAGTCTGCGTCAGGGAATTTTGCCAGCGGCAGATTCTTCACCGCGCGCGTTCCCAGATTTAGTTTTAGCTGGGTTTCTTGATCCAGGATCTCAACTTTGTCATTCATAGCTATCTTCTCCCTTATCTTTCATTCTACCTTAATTCAGCTTAATAGGATTCCCCAGCATGTCTTGTCCCTGTTTGACTTCTCGATGGCTCAAGTCGAATAGCACACTCATGATGACGCGGGCCACGATCAGTTGCACCCCAATCAACGTTGCCATGGCGCTGGCGATCATCCATAACCACATTTGTTCCAGTGTAGCGCCCGTAGCGCCGGCGATGAGCAGCAAGCAGGCAATGACGATTCCGACGCTGACCCCCATGATCCCCAGCGTGCCGAAGTGCGTCTCCAGCGGCGGGTTAAAGACCGGCTTGCCGAACAGCCCGCGCTGCACCAGGCGCTTTTGAAACAGCGAGACGAGGTAATTAAACATGGCGCCGAGCGAGAACAATCTGACGCCCGTCACCCCCAGGACCAAGGCGCTGAAGACGGCAAAGATGCCCAGCGACTGCAATTGGGTGACGCCCGTCAAGCGCAACACGAAGAGGATCGCGGCCACTAAGGCCGCAAAGCCGACGCCCCCCAGGCCGAGCAACCCCAGGATGCGCACAGGATTGTAGGACATGGCCGTCAGCACGATCGAGTTCAAGAAACGCAGGCCGTCTCTGACGACGCTGAGTTTTGAGCGCCCCAGGCGTTCACTGTAGGGAATGGGCACTTCCACCATTTTGATGCCTTCATGAATGGCGCGAGTGCTCATGACCGGAGTGAAGTTTAACCCGTCGGGCAGGGGATACATGCGTTCCAGCGCTTCGCGCCGGAAGACCCGCATCCCACTGGCACTGTCAGTGACATGCTGGTTGCCGATGATACTGACCAGTCGGGCAAAGATCAGGTTACCCAGGCGGCGCGTCTTGGGCATTTCACTTTTCGCGCCAGCCATGCGCGATCCGATGATCAGCTCGGCACCCTCTCGTGCGGCGAGACACAGCTCGGGAAAATATTCGGGAGGATAGGTGCCATCGGCATCCAGAAAGGACAACAAATTGCCGGTGGCGTTGGCAAAGCCTGTTTTCAGGGCGCCGCCGTAGCCACGATTCTTCTCGTGACAGATCAATCTCACATTGGAATACTTGCGCACGATATCGACCGTGTGATCTTTGCTGCCGTCGTCTACGACGAGCACTTCCGGCCCGGCCACCCCGACCTTTTCCAGACCGGCTTGAATGCTCAGTACTCGATCGAGAATGTCGGCGATGCCGTCTTCTTCGTTATAAGCGGGAATGACGACGGATAATAGCTCGGTCGACCAATTCGCTTTTGTGTCACGGCGTTCGTTGAGTTGTGCGGTTGCCATTGCTTCACTCCCGTTCAAGTTAAGTGCATTATTATCGATGCGGGTTTGCATGGCGTTGAAGTGAGCCATAATTTGGCCGCAGCGGTTGTATGTTTTTCGTCAAAGGCTAACGTGGACTTTTTGCCTGCAGGACGGTTTGTCGAAAAAGATGTTAGAGCGGGTTAGATTTCTTTGACACGTCATGCTCGGTCGGAGTGGTGTCAACTCGCGCTGGAGACCTGGCTCCTTCCTATCGCAAGCGTATGCTACTGTGAAGGAGGACAATGGATAAAGCGACATCGAGTTGATCGGCCTGCTTCTACTGTGGGCGAGTCTGCTTGTATTCTTCAACCGCGTTGATGATGAACTCGACAAACTCGGCCCCGATAATTTCATTGGCCGTTGGGGTGGGGTGCGAATCGGCGCCCACGCGATAGTTTTGCCGCAGCATGTTGGCATCAGCGGCCTGTGGATTGCTTTCAGCGAGCCGATCGAATAAGTCGAAAGTCACGATATTGCGCTGTCCTTGTAGAAATTCGTCGGACTTAAGCCAGTCGGCAAAGGCGCGCGCCCGGGTCGCCGCTTCTGGACTGGTCTCCGCCGGGTTGAGCGGCGGCTGGGTCACTACAATAAACATCTTTTCGGGATGTTGTACCATGAACTCACGGATCTTCAGATACCAGGCTTGGTGTTCTGCCAGTTGCGCCTCGCTGGCAATGGCGCTGGCCGGGAAGCACGACTTGAAGGCGATGACCTCATGTTGCATCAAGCCGCTCAGCGTATTGAGCGGCAGATCAAAGACAGGCTGCGAGAAGATGCCCAGCAGACCATCGGGATCCGTGTTGTCACCCGGAACATTGTAGCTGTAGCCGGTTGCCTGGCCGTAGGGGTCATGTAACCCCTTCCAGTTATAATCCTGATCCCAGAAGTGATAGCCGGCGGCTGAGAATTGCTCGCGGACCTGACCCTGCGCAATGAGATTTTCGCCGACGGAATGATGCAGGAAGATAACGTTGCGCCAGTCGCCCGCTTGGGCCGCTACCGGTTGGTGGCGTACAGCCTGAATCACATTCAGGACTGCCCGGCCAAAGCCCTTGAGGTTCAACCCGAAGCCGGCGATGACGCTGGCCATGACCAGCAACCCGAGCAATACGCTGACCCCCACTCCGGCGCTGATCAAAATCTTCTTGCGGCGGGCCTGGCTGGCCGGTGTGATCGAAATGGCAGTTGTCATGATTTTCCTCCCCAAAGCATACAGCCGGACGTGTTACCCTAACCAAACAAATAGCGATAGGCCCGGCGCCAGCGTGACCGCGCTACCCAGCGCATGAACAGCAGCGGCACAGCCAAGCCTATCACGACGGTTACCGGCAGCATAACCGTCACAGGAAAAGCCAACAGCATGGGTGTAATCTGCCGAATCAAACGACTGGTGAATTCCATCGCCTTGAGATGGACGAGATAAATGCCATACGACTTTCCACCCAGATGATATAAGGAATTCGCCAGCGGCACCTTAATGCGATCGAACATCACAAACGAAAATACCAGCAAGAGCGAATACAGTGCCGGGGGGATGGTCAAAGGCACAAATCGAATCTCAACGTTCAATCGTCGGTAGATTAGTTCGGGCTCCAAAATGGCCAAGAGAAGGGAGCCGGCCAACGCCAGCAGGATGGCGCGATAATGGCGCTGCGCCGCCAGGCGGATGCGCTCACTGTACAGGCCGCACACAATGCCTAAGGGGAAGTAAATTGCCCACAAAAAGATCAGCCAGTGAGCGGTCATCACCGCGGAAAAGGCTGAAAGGCCCGACACATCGACTTTGAAGATTTCCAGATACTTGAAGCCGAAAGCCGCCAGCTGCAAGCTGCCGGCAACAACGAGCAGCCAGCGTGGGTGCGTCTGAGCCAATCGCACGATCAAGGGCGACAGCAAGTAAAACTGGCACACTAAGGGTACAAAATAATAGCTGCCACCGCTGGCATTGCCCGTGAGCAACCGCACAACATATTCACCCGCCGGATAAACATGGCCTTGCAGAGCGTCTAGAATGTACCAAAGAACCGACCAGATGAGGTACGGGATCAACAGATTGATCAGCCGGACCCGCACCATGCGCCAGGTAAACACTCCCCGATTACCGCGTGACGCAAAGGCCACGAAGAACCCTGAGCAAAACAAAAAGGCCGGTACGGCAAACGCCGTCATCTGCCGGATGGCTAGCAAAATGTAATCCGGCAAGGTGCCCACTTGATCGTAATTGGGTACGGTTACCGGCAAATAACGATCAGTCCAATTGAACATCGCAATCTGTCCCCAGCCGGCTGCATGGCTGAGGACCACGGCCAGGATTGCGAGGCCCATCAATAGAAAGACACGTCGAGTCATAAAGTCTCTGCGCCGTCTACAAACTTATGCGCGCATAATTGATAGTCGTGTAGCCCGATCCCCAAGGATCTCCATGTTCAAATACACCCAAGCCGGCTGTCGCCGCGAGTTTCAAATAATCATCCACGTGATCAGCACCCGGTTGCTGATTAGACTCTGCATAGAGCAGATCCATCATCACGCAATCCAGCGCCACCGGATCGCGGGCAAAAAACAGACTGTTGCAGGCGGCGTTGCCCAAGCTTTGCCAGCGGGTGGGCACAACGTTGGTATTGATCAGCGCGCCATATAGCCCGTCGCCGACGATCAACACCGTTTTGTTGCGAATGTGCGGATTTTGATTGATCTCGACCGTAGGGCTATAGTTGGCGCTGTAGGCCGCGTTGCCGGGTTCGATGTAATCGTGCAGATTGTCTGTGCCGGAACCCATAACATACTGGATGGATCCAAAATGGTTCTTGAAGCCTAGCGTCACACCTGAAATGCCATGTTCCTTGATGATGGGCAGATTGATCAAGTAAGTCGCGTTGATTAGCACATCGGCCAGCCGCCGAGGATTCAGGTTGGCATGGGCGAAAGTAACGGCGGCATTTGGGTCAGTGCTCTCAAAGGTGACGGATTCGGCGCATGCGGAATCGACGAAATGAACCCCCGCATAAGCGCACCGGGTGCGGAAGCGCGCCGGGATTGCGCGCAGTGCATCGTAAATCCAGATATCCTGCTCACGCACACCGTTCAGCTTCATGCCGCCGATCAAGGCGTTGACCGGCTCAATCAGGGCATCGATGATGTTATCACTATCGTTACAGCCGTCACTGCCGGTATGGGAGTTGTTGAAATTCACCTTGATCGCGATGCCCTTACCGGCCAGATAACCGGGCAGCAGCGCACCCCAGGCCGCAGCCACGGTCGGCTGCCCCGTTAGTTCTTTCACCCCCCGATCGATCATCTCAGTGACTTTGCTCTGGCTCACATGATCGCCATACCACCCGCTAGAGAAATCCCAGGATGTGGCACTGGTGGAGTGAAGGTGAATGACCTTTGGCCCTGAACCAGCCGGCACGGTCGGGGTGCGGGTGGGTGTAGGTGTTGGCGTGCGCGTCCGCGTTGCCGTTGGCGTCGCGGTTGGCCGAGCGTTTGAAACCAACGGCAAATAGGCTCGAGGTGTCAGACTCGCTGTGGGCGCCTTGGTCGCAGCCGTCGTTAGTATTCGCTGCACCCCCACCAGCCCGACTCCGCCGGCCAGGCCGGCCATCATTTTAAGCCATTTTCGACGTGAAAGGGGCGTGTTCATAACCTATCTCTTCTTTTGTGGTTTATCCCATGTCCTGCGGAATACCTCTTAGCCAACACGCCTTGCTTTATCCCTTCATCGATTACGGCACTTGAGACAAGCTGGCACTTACCAGGCACTGCGCCTCTTCGCGATTAGTAAACCGGCCGGCCGTTAATGCTCAGCGGCTGCATGCGCAGATAAGTCGTGGCGCGTGCCTTACTGGCAATATCGTCAACAATGCGTTCCACTTGATCGACGGCCAGTCCCAGCGCCTGGGCGATGCCGGCCTGGCTCACGCCCTGCTCGTATCCCAGCCACACCGCGTCGAGAATTTCGAACGGCACACGATAGAAAAACTCTTCCTGCGTGCTGCCGCCGGGATAGGTATCGGTGGTGGGCGTGCGTTGTTGAATCTCCTGGGGAATGTTCAAATACTTGGCGAGTTGATAGATCTGCGTCTTGAACAAGTGCCCGATCGGTTGAGTGTCTACCCCGCCATCGCCGTATTTGACGAAGAAGCCCAGATCATATTCGTTTTTGTTGGCTGTGCCCATCACGGCGTAGTTGTGTAGTTCAGCGTGATAATACAACATGCTCATGCGTGAGCGCTGTTTGAAATTGGAGGCCGCCACAATCTGCGAAAACTCCTGCATGGGTAGGCGCTTGCTGACTTCGTGCCCGGTAGGACTGGTCACCGTCACGCGAAAGACATTTAACGCTGCCTGATTCATCAGGTTTCCTGCCAGTGTAATTTTGGCTCCCCAGCCAGGTTCATACTCCGGAATGACACGTTGGATAGCGGCATCTCGCCGGGTATAGCAGCCAAAGCCTTGCAGCGCACCGCTGATGTTCTCTGTCACGGTTTGCACCCCTAGCTGGGCCGCCAGTAAAAGTGCTAGCCGGGCACTATCATCGCTGGATTCGCTCTCAGGCAGCAGCACTCCGATGACGTGCTCTGGTCCGAAAGCATGGACGCTCAAGGCCAGTACCACTGAGGAATCAATGCCGCCGCTAATGCCGACTACGGCCCCTTGTCGATGCAAGGTGATGTGCACAATCTGCTTCAACTGCTCGACAATGGTCTGGCATTCTTTCTCCGGATCGATCTCGAGCGAGTGACGTCCAAATTGGATCTGATCAGTCACGAAACGTTCTCCTTAGCAGACAAGTTGACTACTTTCACACGGTCCGTCGGGCGCAAAGTTTCCCGTCGCCCCGTGTGGTTGCGTACAAATTGTTGATCAACCAGCTGTGTCGAGAGGATGCCGGCCAGGGCCATGTTGTCATTTTCGCTGAGCAGTGCGCCGCTGACCGCTTTGTTGACCAGCTGTCCTACTGCGCGGGGGTTGAACAACCCCGATCGGATTACTGCTTCTTCGGCCAGTAGCTCGCGTACATATTCAAACTTTGCCCCCGCGGTCCCAAAGAAACTGTGCTGGATGGGTGCCCGATAGGGCCGTTTACGACGCGCGCCGATCTCGGCCGGCAAGTATTTGCGCGCAATCTGGCGCATGAGCCATTTCTCCGTTAGGCCATGCAGTTTCATTCTATCCGGCAAGCGGTTGCAAAACTCGATGACGCGATAATCCAGAAACGGAAAGCGTCCCTCCACTGAATGCGCCATGGCCACACGGTCACCCTGTGCTGCCAACAGATAGGGAGATAGGAAGGTAGTCATCTCCAGGTATTGCGCTTGCGCCAGCCCCGACCACTGCGCGAAGTGATCGGGCAGGGGGACTTGTTCTTCGGCCAGACGCAGAGGCGCGGTCTGTTCCTGCGCTAAGAACCGCTGATTGCGCGCCGTATTGGCCCAACGGATCAGGTGCGAATAATAAGGCAGCTGTGTGTCTTCCAGATTCTTCTTGAAAAAAGCCATGAGAAAGGCGTTGTTGCCTTGATTCAACTGGCCGATTTCCGGATACAGCCGGCCCAACAGCAGTGGACGCAGCTGCGAGTTTGGGAACCTGGCCCAGAAGCGCCGGATCGCCATTTCTTTAAAGATATCATAGCCACCCAGAATTTCATCGGCGCCCTCACCCGTGATCACCACCTTGAAGCTG
>JAUQXC010000278.1 GCA_030834825.1 Thermoflexales bacterium | reverse complement strand
GTATCGGCAACAACTCAAGACGATGATTCCGCCCCTCATTGCCAAGTGGGAGCCCCTCCTCGGCGTCACCGTTGCCGAGTGGGGCGTCAAGCAGATGAAGACCCGCTGGGGCACATGCAACATCCAGGCACGACGCATCTGGCTCAACCTCGAACTGATCAAGAAGCCGGCGATCTGCCTCGAATACGTCGTTGTGCATGAGCTGGTGCATCTGCTGGAACGCAAGCATAACGATCGCTTCGCGGCGCTGATGGATCAGGCGATGCCACAGTGGCGGCTGCATCGGGAAGAGTTGAATCGGGAACCACTTGGGCATGTGACGTGGGAGTATTAATATCCGGTGGCCCCGTCCACGTGCACTCCGTAAGCGGCAGGAATTCCTGTGGGTGCATGAGCGGTATGCGAGTGAGTACTAAAGGCACGATGGGCGCCGGGCAGATGAGGGCTGAAGGCAGAAGCGGGGCAGTGTAGACGTGTAGTGCTGTATCGAGACAAGTGAGGCAGAGATGACGGATCAATCTGAAGGGCAAGAACCGGAATCCCCGAATTCGGTCACCCATGTCAGCGGTGGCGTGAATGCCAATGCGGATCGAATGGACATCGGCGGTGATGTGGTGGGGCGCGATAAAATTACTCAAACCATCATCCACGAGGCACCGCGCTTTGTGTCCACACCTGGCAGTGCACCACGGCCGCCTTCACTTGTTATTGGTCGAGAAGATGATCTTCAACAATTGAAGGCTCGCCTGAGCAAGGCGCATCAGTTTTCGCCGCAAGTTCTAACGGCCATTCGTGGCTGGCCTGGCATTGGCAAGACCACAATCGCTGCCATGCTGGCACATGATCCAGAGGTTGCTACGGCGTTTCCTGACGGCGTACTGTGGGTATCACTCGGTCCCAAGCCAGACTTATTCTCGGAACTTGCCGCCTGGGGACGCGCTCTCGGCAATAACGAACTCCTGCGTGCCAAGACACTTGAAGAAGCCTCCGCACAATTGGCGGCCATGCTGCGCAATAAGCGCAGGCTGCTCATCATC
Organism: Thermoflexales bacterium; assembly: GCA_030834825.1. Classification (GTDB taxonomy): domain Bacteria; phylum Chloroflexota; class Anaerolineae; order Fen-1058; family Fen-1058; genus Fen-1058. The sequence goes on along the minus strand of JAUQXC010000278.1, from coordinate 7,493 downwards.
GACGATGTGTGGGAAGCGGAGCACGCCATGCCATTCAAGGTGGGTGGTCAAGGCTGTGCTACACTCATCACCACGCGCGAGAACAAAGTCGCGCAGGCACTGGCTCCAACCGCAAATGACATCTACAGATTGCCGGTCCTCACCGATGATAAAGCGTTGGACCTGCTGCAGGCCCTCGCCCCGTCGGTGGTCTTAGACTACCCCGCAGCGTCGCGTGAATTGGTGCATGAACTAGAAGGTTTGCCTCTGGCATTGCAAGTCGCCGGTCACCTGCTTCATGTCGAAGCCAGTTACGGCTTTAACGTAAGTGACTTGATCAAGGAGTTGCATGAAGGCACAGCACTTCTCGAAGCGCAAGCGCCGGCTGATCGCACTGATCTGGCCAACGAGACCACACCGACCGTTGCCGTGTTGTTGCAGCGCAGCACCGATCGCCTTGAGGTCGTCGCGCGCGAGTGTTATGCCTATCTTGGTGTCTTTGCGCCGAAGCCGGCGACGTTCGACCTCGAAGCGATGAAGGCGGTGTGGGCAGTGGATGATCCGAAGCCGATTGCGCGGACACTGGTCGATCGGGGACTGCTCGAGTTTGTGCCGGAGAGAGGACGGTATCAGATGCACGCGTTACTGGTTGCTCATGCGAAGTCGTTGCTGCCGGAGGATTAGGATATGCGAAGTCTACGGCAGACGCACCTGCGGCATGCTGAGCATTACAAAGACGTATTGGCCAATGCCAATGCCCTCTACGACAAAGGCGGTGAGGGGATCACGCCTGGGTTGGCGCTGTTTGATCAGGAGTGGGACAACATCCGTATGGGGTGGGAATGGGCGAAGCAGTGGGCCATTGATCCCGCCCTGGAATACTTTGTGGCTGGACCATCACTCCTCTCGCTGCGGCTTCCTCCCCAGGAACGGATTGAATGGTTAGAGCGAGGTCTTCGGGTGGCGCACCAAAGAGACGATCGACGGCTAGAAGCCGAGATTTGGGGACAATTGGGGATGGCCAACGATGCACTGGAAAAGTGGAAAGTTTCGGTTAGTCTTTACAGGGAATGCCTGAAATTTGCCCGGCTGCTCGAAGATCGAGGGAGAGAAGGGCGAACCCTGGGCAGCCTCGGATTAGTCTACTTAATGCTAGGTGACAAAAACGAGGCGAAATACAGCCTTGAAAAAGCCCTGGTGATCGCTCGCGACACTGGTGATCGCCAGGCGGAAGGCAGACAGCTAGGGAGCCTGGGATTGATGAGCGAGGGGCAGGAACGCATTGGGTACTTCGATCAAGCCCTTGAGATCGCTCGCGCCGTTCGCGATCGCTATGGCGAGATTAGTCATCTGGGTTGTCTGGGAATGGCCTGGTTTGATAAAGGGCAGACCGCGAAGAAGCTGCCAGGAGCTGCACGGATTCACCCCAACATCATGATGCGGAACATGAATCGGGATGGGTCACTGCCGAAGGATCTGCAAGATAGACTCGAAGAGCAGGATTCATCCCGCTGCCTTCAGAAGGCGGCAACCTACTTCGAGCAGGCAGTGGCAATCGCCCGAGAGATCAGCGATTATCGGGCGGAAGGCAGACACCTGGGCGACCTGGGGAATGTGTTATCTGAACAAGGCAAAATTGATCAGGGCATCGCGTGCTACCAACAGGCGTTGGCGATTTCCCTAGAAATGGGTGACCATCAGAGTGAGGTGAGACACCTGAAGCACCTGCGATTTGCTTACTTAGCGCTTGGTGATAAGAATGAGGTGCACAGAATTGAGAAGCAGTTGAAAGAAATCGCCGCAGACAGCGGGGAGCCTCGCACAGAGAATATTCTGGAGATGTTCGGGAGCAGAGACGTGGATCCTTTTCATGAAGAATACTGGAGGGTAAGCCGGGAGGAAGACAATAAGAAATACTGGAGCGAGTATTATCAAATCCATCTTATGAGCTGATTCGCCACTGTTGGCAAGGCGCTGGTCGATACAGAGCTTCACGGATGACGAGTTCGACTTCACCTTCCAGTGCGACATCAAATACCGGCCATTGTATCCGGCGGCCAGCATCGACTTGCTCACGGCAGAGTGCGGCTAAGCGCGGACTCGAGTGTGGCTGATGTTGGCTCAGGCACGGGCTTGCTGGCTGAGTTGTTTCTCAAAGCAGGCAGCCGAGTGTTGGGCATCGAGCCGAATCGCGAAATGCACGCCTGCGGCGTGTGCTCGATCCGCAGTAGGGTATGGCTCGGATTTCCCTTGGGGAGGGGAGACGTTCCTCGTGTTGAAGGATAGTGAAAAGACTATATTTGTCGCACCATGAGGCGAGTACATAGAGAGGTTTTTTATGTGGTCATTTCGTAACAATCGACTGTTAGAGCCAGTGGATGTCACCGTCGCTAACCTGATGGCGGCGTTGGGACGATACCAAGGCCGGCAAACGCTGTATCAGCATCAGGTGCCGCAAGTGCTGGAGACTTTGCGGCAGATCGCCGTCGTCGAATCGACTGAAGCCTCAAATCGCATCGAGGGAATCGTCGTTCCACCTTCGCGGTTCAAAGCATTGATGGCCGATGCTGAGCCTCAAACGCGATCAGAAAGCGAGATTGCCGGGTATCGCAACGTACTTGCTCAAATTCATGCCGGACGGATCGGTCTACCGCTTACGCCGGACAAGATTCAGGAGATCCATGCTGGAATCTACGCTTACTTGCCCGGCGAAGGTGGCGAATGGAAACAGCGTGATAACGTCATTCGGCAGACGCTACCCGATGGACGTGAAGCAGTGCGCTTCGTGCCACTCCCTGCAGATGAGACCCCAGCAGCGATGGAAGAACTGTGTCGGCTGTTTGAGGCCACGTGGGCAGAAGACAAAGTCGATCGCCTGCTCCTGATCAATGCTTTCATCCTCGATTTCTTGTGCATTCATCCCTTCTCCGATGGCAATGGCCGTGTGGCACGCTTGTTGAACTTGCTATTGTTGTACGTGGCTGGATACGAAGTCGGGCGCTACATCAGCCTCGAGCGAGTCATCGAGAACACCAAGGAAACCTACTATGAAGCGCTGCGGCTATCAGGGTTACAATGGGAGACTGGGCAACACGATTTGACGCCATGGCATCAATACAACCTGGGTGTCATCGTCTATGCCTATCGCGAGTTTGAGCAGCGTGTTGGTGAAGTAGCGATGGCAGCGGGCGGCAAGAGCCAGTCAGTAAAGGATGCAATCAATGCTTTCAAGCCTGGTGAAACGTTCACGATCGGCGACCTAGAACGCATTTGCCCCGCTGTTAGCCGAGCGACTATCCGGCGTGTGTTGGAGATGCTCCGTAAGGAGGGCCAAGTAGTCTGCTTGGGAACCGGACGAAACGCGCAATGGCGCAGAGAAGAAACATGATCATGATCGCGTTAAACGTGATCATTTCAGTTGCAATGATCACGTTTCAGCGAACACTGGTCATTCAGCATTTTTTGAATCCGTCTCTAAAATGGCGGCGGATCCCAAGGTGCCACCCGCCTATCCGGAATTGGGGAAAGTTCTGCGGGACTACATGATCGGTGTCCAGCCTTCCGACCTGTCACGGTTGTCCACGGGGTTTGCGGAGATCGTACAAAAGGTTCTGGCTGAAGCGAGTTGATGAAAGGGTAACAGTCGCCTGATACTTGGCCAAAACCTCAAGGGTTTTCAGCACTAATCTTGCAGCGGTTGATTGGCGATCGATGTTCCGCTAATGTTCGCAATTGTCCTCCACCGGCAGCGGGCGTTGAAGCATTATTCACCGCCCGCTGCTCTTCATTGTGATTTAAACGATTGCCGCGATCGCACCGCGTAACTTGTCACGCTCCTTCAGTAGATCGTTGACGTGAATGATCGGATCGGCAAAGACCTGCGCGTCCGGATTCTCGGCACCGACCGACACCAGCGCGATCTTGACGGACTCCGTCTCGCGCAACCGGTCCAAGATATTGAGAAACATCTCAGACGGTGCGCCAAACAAGCCGTCGGTGATCACCAGGATGTCAGCGCGCTGGCGATCGTCGTTGACCATCTGTACCACTTCACACGCTTCCTGCAGCGGCCCATACAACTCCGTGCCGCCATTATAGAAGTGCGCCAGGTGCTCGGCCAACGACTGCGCATCGGCTTCACCCGCATGCCACACGCCATACTGACCGCTCCCTGAAAAGGATATGCTGTAAAAGGGGCGGTTATCCCGTCGCGCAATTTCCAGCAACGCCCATTCCAGCGCCACGGCCAGGGCATGCGGCGCGCCCGCCATCGAGCCGGACTCATCCCGCACGATGATCAGCGGACCACGCCCTTCCTCTTCTTTGCCACCATACTGGCGATGTCGAATCGCACTATCCAGTGCGCGGCGTTGCCAGTCGGCTTCGAGCGTCTCATCACCCGACAACAACGCGGCCCATTCCGAGCCGGCCATATGTTCGGGTTGTAGTGAGCGTGTTTTGTAGCCGACCAGTTCCGTGCGAGCGCGTGGCGAATTGCGCCAGGCCGCCCGCACCAGTTGCCGCGCCCAGCCGAGCAGATCGGCCAGATCCTTGAGGTTCGGATTCTGGCGCAGCGTCTGCATGGCCAGGCGGGCTGTCTCTGGAGAAACATGCACCGCATCGCCGCCGGCCGCTAACGAGAAACCGGAAGCGAACGTACTGGCTTCTTCTGCCTGCGCGCGAGCCGTGCTTGCCGCTTTGTTCAGCGCCGCGGCGATTTGCGCCGTCTGCTGCTGCACGCTGGATTCACAGGCAACCCGCGCCTGATCGGCCTGAGCTTGCGCCTGCGCCGCCGCGCTGCTCAGATCGCCGATCTGAGATTGCAGATCGGCGGCCTGTTGCACTGTTTCGTCGGGCAGTTCCGCGCCGGCATAGCGCTCATGCAATGCATCCAGTAAGCCACTGAGGGCATTAGCATCTGCTTGCAACTGATCGGTTTCGCGCTGGGCGCGCGCTTGTGCGCGGGCCTGTTCCTTCACCTCTTCCGGCAAAGCCGCGAGTATTTCTTCGACGAAGGCTTGCGACCCGACCCCGGCGGCGATTTGATCGCCGATTGTTGTTTCGCGCAGGCGCTGCCATTCCGGCGTCGCCATGCCACGGTGCAATAGATCGGCGAGCGGTTCAAGACCGTGTTCGAGCGGGTCGGCCAAGCGCGGCGCGGATTTGAAGAGGGACATGAAAGAGTCCTGCACCGGATGACCGCAGAACTCTTCAGCCGCTTGCTGGTCGTGACTGGTCAGCATGGGAATGGCCTGACGAGCCGTCTCCCAGTCTTCCAGATCAAAGCGATCGGCGTCCAACGCGCTCTGGATCGCTTGCCGCCACAGCGGCATGGTAGGGCTAGATGGGTCAGCCGCCATCCCACCACGCCACGCGGCCCACCCTGCCAACGGCAGGGACATGGGCAAAGATGGGGATTGTTTCATTACGCACCTCCGCTGGACATCAGGTCGAGGACTTGATTGACGATGGTATTGGCCTCGTTCACAACAGCCGTGAGACGCGGTGCATACGCCTTCGCATCAGGCGCAGCGGCGAGTTTCTGCGCCCGCGCAACCAACTTGCGGGCTTTGCCGGCGATCTCGGCGCGCTCTTGCAACTTCGCGCCTTGCATCCCAGCGGCCTTCACCTTGAGATCGGCCAACAACGCTTCGCAATCCAGCACGTCACTGGCTGCCGGATCCGTCAGCGCGAGCACGGTGTTGCGGATGCTCGTTTCTTCATCCGGCTCGCTCCACAACGTCCAGCGGGCCACGCCGAGATGACGCACCGTAGGTGTTTCATCGCACAACAGGGCGTAGGCCATCGCCAGTTTGAGTGTCTTCTTCCAGCGCCGATCGCTGATGCGCCCCACGCCGATCTGCCGCCAGAGTTCGACCAGTTTCTCGGTGACTTCCGGCGGCGGATTCAGGGCCAGGCTCTCGGTCGCTTGCCCGATGGTGCGCAGATCATCCGCCGACAACAGCGGCGACACCGGATTCGCTCCGCTCGTGCCGACCGAAGTCAGCATCGCGCGAAAGTCGTCGGGGTCATGGATGTAGTCCAGACGCACGCGAACCAGGAAACGATCGTAAGCCGCGCGCTGGGCCTTGTCATCCGGCACTTCGTTCGACGCGGCCACCGCTGAGATCAACGGAATTGGGAGATCGTCGTCACCATCGGTAACGAGACGTTCCTCCAAGCCGTCCAGCAACATGTTGCTCACTTGGGGGCTGGGTAGAGTAGGGGCAGGGCGCGTTATTCACCTTGCAGTGAACACGTTTCCCCACCCCCCTCTCCGAACCGGACATGCACCTTTTAGCGCATCCGGCTCTCCACCATGACATACGCACTTCCAAAGCCCTTACTATGCACGAAGTTCAATTTGCTTGTGGCAAGACGGACAGAGTACGATGAGATTCTCGAGTAGATTTGCCTGCCGGCGACTCTTGAACTGAACCAGTTTCACTTTGTGATGCACGTGAGCTTGTCGTCCTCTCACGGGTTTCCCGCATTGCTGACAGCGATACTCAGCCTGAGCCAGGAGATGCCGCCTGAGCGTTCTCCATTCCAATCCATACTCCTTAGCTGTCAGGGTTTCCTGGTCGGGCGGTAGTGCCCTGGGTTGACCCCGTTTCTCCAGGATTTCCCTTTCCTGCGGGACATATGGATTGAGCCGAGGGTAGAGCATCTCGTAGCGTATTGGGATGAAGGCTAATCTGATCACGATGTAAGCCTTGGTTTTCGCCTCATCGGCCCAGGCCCCATAGTGCCCTCCTTTTCGCTTCCGGTTATCGATACGAATGTCGTATCGATAAGGGACGCGATGTACTTTGTAGTGTTGGGCTCGGGTCAGCTTCCGATTCCGTTTTCTGCGGGAAGTTGTCCATACCCGCTTCCATACGTAATGGTCAGCTTGCCTGAAAGCTCTAGCGCTGCTGACCCGCCGATAGTACATCCCCCAACCGATGAGGTACCGATTGAGGTGTTCCACGGCAGCTACATCGTCATAGCAAAAGCCTTCTTGCACCACTCTTTTCACATTCTCCCGAAACCTGCTCATGGCCTTGCGGGATGGGGTTATCAGGGTTACCTGTCGGTACTTCCGAATGTGGAATCCAAGAAAGTCAATCCCTTGTTCCACATCCGTAACCAGCGTTTTCTCGACTGACAACTCCAAGTGTAGTTCGGTCGCTAGGAACGTTCCCACCTCTGTTTTGAGAAGGTCTGCCTGTTCACGTGTGCCTTGGATGAGAATCACGAAATCATCCGCGTAGCGCACAATGAAACAGGGCAGAGCCACACCGTGAGACTTGCGGCGGAGACGTTCAGCTCTGCTAACCATTTCCCACTTGGCAGCGATGAACCAGTCCAGTTCGTTGAGGTAGATGTTAGCCAGCAGTGGCGAGACGATGCCACCCTGTGGGGTGCCTTCGTCAGTTACTTGCCATGCTCCATCCTCCATAACCCCCGCCTTTAGCATGCTCCGTATCAACCGGATGATCCGTTCATCTCGAATAGTTTTGCGGAGAATT
>JAUQXC010000277.1 GCA_030834825.1 Thermoflexales bacterium | reverse complement strand
GCCATGTGGCGCACACTGTGTTATAGAGATTTGTCTGAATCAATTGATAGCAGTGATTGACGAAGTTCGGCAGACTGCGTTTGCCCGATCACCAGGCGGGCCGTGACAATGATGGATGTTACATTGTGATTACTTGATGAGAGCTATATTTGGCGAAGCCTGCGCGGTGGCTTTGAGAACTGTCATAGGGAGTTGTCACCTGGCCGTTGTTATCAATGGCAAGTCTACCATGCCTGTCCGGCAGTTCAAAGTGCCGCACTCAATTTCGCGCTAGGCCCGCTGGCTTGCTGTGGGGATCCCTTTCATTGTTCTATATTTGCTTACCGTGCGACGCGCCACCCGCAAGCCCTGTGCGGCAAGTCGCTGTGCGATTTGATCGTCAGACAGGGGCTGTAATTCGTCGTCGATAATGGCCTGCACCGCTGCACGCACTGCTAGGCTTTGATCAAAGAAGTAAGCCAGCAGCACAACGCGGCCATCGGGCAGGGCGATGGTTTTGTTGCCAACAGCACGCGACACCGTGGATTCATGCAATTCAAGCTGCCGGGCAAGTTGAGCTCGCTTCAACGGTCGAGGCTGGGGTTCGTTTCCCAGAAGATAAGGCGTTTGCTCCTGCACAATGACCTCTAGCACGCGGCGCATGGTCTGGTTGCGCTGCTGTACGCACCGTGCGATCAACTGTGCCCGTTCGATGCTCGACCGTAAGCGTTCTCGTTCTTCAGGATCACACTGCTCAAGAGCAGCCTTCAGGGCGGCGTTGACCTGCAGCCAGCCTGAGGCTGGCGAAACAATCTCAACAATCAAGGGTTGTGTCGCTCCCGCAGGGGATCGATAAATGACGGCATCAGGTTGTTGCCGCACCAGATGAGGGGGGCCCACTGACACGCGCCGGCTGTTCCAATACACCTGCGCAGGATAAGGCGTCAGATTGTGCCGGATAAAATCGAGTGCAGAGCTGACCTCGCCTTGTGAGACGTGCAGCGCGTGCGCAGCCTGTCTGATGCGGTTCGCGCTGAGCAGATCCCAGTAATCGGCAATCAATGCACTGGCCAGGGCGTGACCCTGGCCTTCGGCGTTAAGCGATTCTAGTTGGAGCAGCAGGCATTCCTGCACCGTGCAAGCCCCGATTCCCGGCGGGTCAACGTGCTGGATGAGGCGCAAGACGGCCAGCACCCGTTCAACGGGTTGTTGCAGATCAGCGGCGATCTGCGCCGGCGGTTCACGCAGAAATCCCCGATCGTCGAGCTGTGCCAGAAGGTACACAGCAATGGATCGTTCGATATCGTCGACCGCCACAGCCACCTGGCGAAGCACATATTCCGGCAGGGTCTCAGGGGCGCACAGCTCAGGCTCCTCACGTTGTCTGTCATCACCGCTGAAGGAGGGCCGATCGACCACGCGCACGATCAGCGCACTGGACGCTTCTGTTGCTTGACAGATAGAGCAATGGTTTTTTCTCAGTGGCCGCCCGCAGTTCAGGCAGCGGCCAGCGGGAACAATCTCCAAAGCCGGATTATGAGCCAGCTCGGCGGCGAGCTGTGCTTCGAGCTCGACTGCTGGCAATTCGAGGAGTGTCATCGTCTGCGTCAGCTGCGCCGTAATTTGAGGCTGCAACTTGGCTTGAGGCTTTAGAGCAAGAGCCATCGAACTATCAGACCTCGTCTGTGATCAGCTGCACAAGTGGCGGCTTTTCTCCATCTTTCACAAATCAATCCGGTTGTGTCAAACACGCTAAATAAACGCCCTCGGCTTATGCTGGATGGCGTACCGATGAGGGATTGACCGGAGTGTGATTTTTCGAGTATAGTGAAGCCGATTTTGAAAGTCAATAGGTAATCCAGTCATTGGATCATTGTCGCGTAGTTGCCTCGCTACCCACGCCTAGCCAGCGTGGTTGAACTTGTCGCGCCAACATTTCCACATGGGATCATCTATCCAGGCCTGGTTGTATCTGGCCGAAGAACAAGCCACGCTTGCTTGTCCGGCTGTGCATGACACCCTGGCCACTGTTCAACTTGATGCGGCGGCCTGCGATCATCAGATGCCTGTCGGCCCGGGCATTCTCCTGTTTGCCGAGGTCACACCGTCGGTCTGTGACATACTGCGCCAAGTGAGTCACGCTGGTGTCGAGCGGGTGCTAGCAGTGTCGCTGTCGGCCGTACCGCCCGGCAGCGTGTGGTCCTTGCTGCAGGCAGGCGCCTCGGACGTAGTGACGTGGGTCAACTCGATTGAATGCGCCGCCACGATCAAGGCCCGCTTCGAACGCTGGCACGCAGTCGATGAGCTGTTGTGCTTGCCGCTGGTGCGCGAACAGCTCATCGGGCACAGCGCGGCCTGGCTCGCCACCCTGCGCCAGATCGTCGAGGTTGCCCACTTCACAACAGCTTCGATTCTGATCATGGGCGAAACTGGCACGGGGAAAGAATTGGTCGCACGCCTCATTCACGCCCTGGATAATCGCCCCGGCAAACGCGACTTGGTGATCCTGGATTGCACGACCATCGTGCCGGAACTGTCGGGCAGTGAATTCTTTGGACACGAGCGCGGCGCGTACACTGGCGCAGTGTCTGCGCGGGATGGCGCCTTCGCTCTGGCCAATGGCGGCACCCTGTTTTTGGACGAGGCCGGGGAACTGCCGCCCACGCTTCAGTCTCAGCTGTTGCGCGTGATCCAGGAAGGCGCTTACAAGCGTGTAGGCAGCAACACCTGGCACAAAACCGCCTTTCGCTTGATTTGCGCCACCAATCGCGATCTGCTGCAAGAAGTGGCACAGCATCGTTTTCGCCGCGATCTGTACTATCGTCTCGCCAGCTGGGTTTGCATCCTGCCGCCGCTGCGCGAACGCACCACCGACATTCTGCCGCTGGCGCGCCATTTCATGCTCGAGCATTTGCAGGCGCATCAACAACCGCAAACCGAACCACCTGAACTGGACGACACGGTGCGCGATTATTTGCTGCTGCGTGAATATCCCGGCAACGTGCGCGATCTGCGGCAAATCGTCTGGCGCATCATGGATCGTTACACTGGTGTCGGCCCCATCACGATCGGCCAGCTGCCCGAAGAAGATCGTCCAGCGCTGGAGACGGCTGATGCGTGGCAGGGCGTCGAACTGGATCGGCTGGCCCGCCACGCTTTGAATGCCGGCGCAAGCCTGAAGGACATCCGCTCGACGATCGAAGATGCCGCCATCCGCCTGGCGATTGACGACGAGCAGGGCAACCTGCAACGTGCGGCGTGCAAGCTGGGCGTGACCGATCGGGCGTTGCAGCTGCGCCGCGCTGCGCAACGCAATGGTGATCGATCCGGCTAACAGCAACTGATCGTTCAGCGTGACGAGAGCGCCTCCCTCACCCAGGGATCAGGTGACTCGCTTGCGGGGTCTGTTGTGTTGGTCGGTTGGGTCAAACGTCCCCTCGGCCGCGGGCGCACCTTCGCAATCAGCCGCAGCAAGTTGCCGCTCAATACCAGAGCGCGATCAGCAGGCGCCAGGTTCAGCGCGTACACCTTCGCCAACTCCACACCCGGATGCAGCCAGGGCCCATCGGTGCCAAAAAGAATTTTCCGCGTGCCAGCACGGTGCACCGCCTCTTCAAGTAAGTCAAAACGGCGCACGCCCGACGTGTCGGTGTAAATATTCGGTTGACGCGCCAGCTGATCGATGAAGGCGACCTGCGCTTTCCAATCGTCGGCAAAGCTGCCCAGATGCGGAATGATAAAGTTGACCTGGGGATACTCGGTTGCCAACAATTCGACGACCGAAACCTCGCCCATCACGTCATACAGCACCGGCAGGGCGAAGGCGCGTGCCACCTCGCAAATCTCGCGCGTGATGCGCGCATCGTAGCGGTGTACTTTGATGCCGCAGAAGCCATAGCGTTGCACAGCCACTTTGATCAACGGATAGACGCGGCCTCGATCGTGCACTGGATGCACGAAGGCGAAGCCGTAAAAGCGATCACGATCGCTGGCGACGATGCGAGCCAGGGCCTGATTGGCCGCCGCATAATCGGAATGGAACGCCGCAAACAGCACGGTCCGATCGATGCCAGCCTGTGCGGCGCGCCGCAAATACTGGTCAAGCGGCGCGGCTGTATCCCACGGACCGGTCAATCCATCACCTTTGCCCGCGTGGCAGTGGCAATCGATGATCACAGCGACTCCTCCAGATCAATGTGCTGGCAGCAGGCCAGCCTATCGCTCATACTCCGTGATGGTTGCTTTGATAATGTTGGCAATGTCGGTGAAGCCGATAGGCTGTAACCCGACGAGATTCTGCCAGGCGACCACGTAACGCCGTCCCCGGGCTACCGGAGACTGATAGACGCTGACCTCTGATCGAACGTTCTTGCCTGACTTCAAGGGTCCAAGTCCCAGCTTATTGTGAGTGATCGTCCCCGCTTTAAAAACTTTCGCTCTGGCAACCCAGGGTGTATCGATGCCCTTTGCCGCCCGGGCCAGCCTGTCACGCATCTCTTTGCAACTCGCCGGGTCAAGCAGCCGATCGGTCATGATCAAAGCGACGAGTTTGGCCATGTCTCTGGTCGTGCCCGCCTGCGCCACCAGGCCGTCATTCCGCGAGACGATCCGAACGTAGGGCCAGTTCTTCCCCTGCTGAAAATCGCCTGCGACCCACAGACCTTGATTCGTCGAAGGCTCGAAGAAGCCACCGGCGGCCAGCGCCCCATTCAAATACCCGTAGCCGACTCCACGAACGCACATACCAGCATGGGTGTTGTTGCTTGGTACGATCATTCCCTCAAGTGCTTGGTTAAATTCGGGGGAGAAAGCAACAGTAACGCGAAATCCCCAGGTGGCGGGCTTCACCGCAAAGACACTTCGATAAGCGGGCACGCGATGTTCATCCCTGAGAAGGGAACGGGCGATGTTCCTGGATGCTTGAGCAATTGACGGGTTCATCTGTCCGGCGAGCCGGGCGAACAAATTTGCTGAGTTTGCTCCACTCGCTGCAGCGAAACGCTGGACCATATCCCGCAGGGCATAGGCAGAGTACATGACCGCGACCTTGGCCTCGCTTGCGATGTAGTCGGTCACTGTTTCCAGATACCCGGCTGAGGGGAAGGAGCTGGAGGCATCGGTCACGTCCACCAAGGTGAACCGGACTGGGAAAGTGCCCGGTGTGAGCTTGCGATCTTTCTCCATTTTGGCAATGGCATTCTTCAGCGCCCGTTCCAGCTTGGAATTGGTTGTGAGTGGGTCAGCAGGCTTTGATGGAAACAGGGAAATGGGTAGTGTGGGAGGATTCGCAGCTGGGCCGACCGGCTTTGCTGGGAAGCGCGTAACCGGTGAGCGAGGAAAGCCGCCCGGCAGTTCGCTGCCCGTTGCTGCGTTGAAGGTCGGCACCTCTAAAACGATCGTGTTGCCCTGCCGCACCCAGCGCCCGGACGCGGAGTCTGTGGTCTCCTCGGCGAAATCAAAGTCCATGGAAATGGCTTCGCCATGCCGTCTATTGTCTTGATCTGGCTGTGTATAGCGTCTGCTTGGCATTGTACTTCTCCGGCGTACTCGGTGTCTACGTCAACCAGGTGTTGATTTGTGTTTCGACTTCCTTTGTAAAGAGAACTCCAACATTGTGCGACCAGCGGCTACTGCCGGGCATACAGCCGGTCCCACTTTCTTGGGAGCAGCCATCCAGGAAGTCGCAGTAGCTTCTGTGAATACCGACCAGGTAGCGGTGGCTTTTTCCATCCCAATACCATACTGGCGCTCCACTTTGGCCCAGGCACGTATCCGCCTTGTAGGTAAAGAGATTCGCTACGAGATTGCCATTCCGCTTTGGCTGGGGATCATCGAGCAGATCGTGGGCGATCCATTGGGTATACAGCGTTTTGTCCCGGGGATAGCCACACACGTTGACCCGCTTCCCCTTGAGCCAGTCTTTAGCGATGGGATATCTGTGAGTGTTGGTGCCCGCCTCGCCCCAACATTTCAAGCCGCGTCGTTGTATCGTGTTGGGCACTTCGATCACGGCAAAGTCCCAACTGGGATTTTCCGTGTTCCTCCCGCCGCTGCGCCATTCGCTGCGGACTTTGTACACCGTGGAAACGTAATGACCATACGGCTCTGAACGATCGTTGTGGCCGGGCGTCACTCTAACCCGAATGGGACTCTGGTGGATGAGCGGACCGGAGGTCGGAAATAAGACGTGAGCGGCAGTGAGGACATGCCTGGGGTCAATGAGAACGCCACTGCCAGGCTGAGTGGTCATTTCGATAGGGTCGCTTGTAGTAGGATGTTGGAAGGTGGGAATGACGCTGCAAATCCATTGATAGGGAATGCGCTTGGTGTCCGTAATTTGTGTGCGTGAATCCGTGGGCGGCACGATCTCCAGATCCGTTATCTCTTGATCTTCGAATTCGCTAAGCACGGCATAGGGCGGCGCACCACTGGACCTTTCAGAGGTAAGTGCCTGCCGGGCAACGGCGTTACTCCCGGCGTCCAGTGTTTCGAACGAGAACTCTGCCTCCTCGACGATTTCATCCAACAAAGTGCTCATGGTGTTCACACTCCTTACTTTCTACTCGACTGTGCGAGATCAGCGTTGCTAGGATCCATCCGGGTCGATGTGCGTATCCCACGACGCCAGCCGGCAGCGCGGCGCATTACCCGTGGATACCGACGCGCGATGATCGAACGGCGCAACATGCGCACCGGGTGGCGGCGACAACCAGAAACGAGCGCTGGCGACGCCATCGGTCAGGGCCGACGGCGGCATGTTGAGATGCTTGGCCCAGAGCGCTATGCGCAGTTGCTTGGCGAATGAATGCTCAGGATCATAGATGCCAGCGGTCACTTCGCTGTCGTGCGTATAGCTGCGCCGATTGCAGTTGGCCGAGCCGATGATGGCGAATTCGTCGTCGATGACCCACATCTTGGAGTGGACGTAGGTATTGGGCGCTCCCGGCGGATGCAGATGGAAGATACGCACCTTGCTGCCGCCCGCGGCCACCAACGGCGCGATGAACGCCGAGCGACGGCTCCTGAAATCCTGCGGACATTCGGTGCTGCTGAGCAAATTTGGGTGTGGGATCACGATCGTGAGATGTTGAATGCGCGGCAGCGCTCGGACCAAGGCTGCGCTCACCTCCATACTCACCAAGTATTGATCTTCGAGGTAGATGAAGCGCCGCGCTTGATCGATGGCGTGGAGGATCATGCGCCGGGCGGTCCGTTCACCATTGGGCGCGAAGCGATAGCCGCCGGAGACGCCGCTATGGCTGCGACCGTTGCCGTAAGTTCGTGCGATCTGCACGTAGTGGTTGCCCACAGTGCCGGGCAGGGGTTCACTCAAGCCGCGCAATCCTCCCTTGCGGCGATCGTGCGCGCTATGGGCCGGATGATCTTGCCAGCGCTCTACAAAGATGCGCAGCACATCGTGAGCGGCCGGCCCGGTGATTTGACAGTGGACATCATGCAATGGGGCGCCGCCTCCACCGCCCCCAGAACCAGAACCTGATCCCGAACCAGAACCAGAACCTGATCCTGATCCACCGGATGAGCTGCTCGCTCTGATTCGATCAGGGTTGAGATCCACACCTCCGCAAAAGGCGATCAGTCCTTCACGGCCTTTCACGATCAGAATCTTTTGGTGGTGCGAGCCGATAGCGATCACAGAGCTGCGGCTGACCATGCGACCGTCCAGAATGGCTGCGCCATTCGGGAGGGCGTTGATGTGCGAGGCGGCTGTCCCGTTGCTGTTGCCGTGATGATCGGACAACAGCGCCCGCACCTGCACACCGTTGTGACTGGCATGACTCAACAGGGCTTGAACGGTGGAATTGCGACCGCCCGGGATCAGCTCAAAGTTGTCTGTCACATGCCAGTTGATGAGGTAAA
>JAUQXC010000276.1 GCA_030834825.1 Thermoflexales bacterium | reverse complement strand
AGAAGTGGAACGGAAAGACGGCGCCCTTGATCAGGAAAGCGGCGGTCAGCGTTGCCAGCGCCATCGGCAGCAGAGGTCGATCGGGTTCTAGGGCAATACGGCGAGCCAGGTCAGCCATATTCAACGTGCCATACGACGCGTACAGGCTGCCAATCGCGATCAACAACAGGGTTGAAGCCAGCAGGCTGATGAAGAAATACTTGAAGGCCGCCTCTACTCCCGACGTGTCATCGGAAATGGCTGTGAGAATCGTGCCTGAGATAACGACCAGCTCGGCGAACACGAACAAGTTGAACAGATCGCCGGTGAGCATCGCGCCGGTCAGGCCCGTCGCCAGCGTCAGAAACAGCGGAAAGAAACTGGGATACTGCACGCACTTGTCGCGACAGCCCAACGCGTACAACAGGCCTGCCACCAGCACGATCTGGCACATCACCGCCATCACCACCGCCAGCGCGTCGGCAACCAGCGTGATGCCGAACGGCACGGACCACGCGCCCAGCTGCCACACGCTGGGCTGGCCGCTGCTCAATACCGTGACCAGCAGGGTGAAACTGGCCGCCAACGCCGCCACCAGCGCCCCCAACGACCACCACATCTGCACACGATGACGGCGGCGAATCAGAATACCGACAGCCGCACCGGCCAAAGGTATAACGATCGGTAAGAGAACCAGTTCGTTACTCATTGTTCATTTACTCTTCAACTTGCGGGCATGGGGCTGCCCGCGCTACTCACTCACATCAATGTTTCAACCGATCGACTTCGTCGGAATCCGTCGTGTTGTAGCGAATCGACAGGATATACATCAACGCCAGCACAAAGGCCAGGCCGCCTAGGCTGATGACGATGGCCGTGAGCACCAGCGCCTGCGGTAACGCATCACTGCGCTGGCCGGCCGCGCTGGCATAGGCGGCAACCTCGCCATCATAAGCGCCCATCGACAACAAAAACAGATTAAGGGCGTTGGACAGGATGATCACGCCCAGCGCGATGCGACTGAAGTTGCGGCGCAGCAGTTGAAAGAGCGCGATGCCAAACAAGGCTCCGATTGAAAGCGCAAACAACAGTTCCATTAGGTTACCTCTACGCCACGATCATCCAGCATCACCACGACCTGCTTTTCCAGGGCGGCGATCTCCTGTAACTGCTGATCACTTTCCACATCATGATCCTTGGGATGTCCCAGCGTGTCGATGATGTACGACGCACTGCCCAGCACGCTTAAACAGATCGCCATTTCAAACAAGAACGCCGTGCTCAAGTGAAAACCCTGCGGCAGAGACAGCCCCCAGCGCTCACCGAAATCGATCGGGGCCAGGAACGCCCCCCCATGGAGCGCCCCCAACGACGCATTGACGATAGCCAACAGCACGCCCGCGCCAATCAAATAGCCCGATTTCACCCAGGGCAGTCGCCGCTTCGTTTCTTCGTAACCAAAGACCACGTAACACAACCCCACCGCCAGGCTGACGATGACACCGGCGGTGAACCCATCGCCGGGCTGATCGTGCCCGTACATCATGTGCGTGGCTGCGACGATCAGGGACAGCGGCAGCGTCACGTGAGCCAGCAGCTGCATAAAGGATGAGGTGCGCGCCCCGCCAATGCCCAGCGTGCGGAGTTTGTCCCTGCGACGTGGATCGGCGCGTTCCACGTCGCCCGCCTTGCGCGAGGCATAACGCAGCAACGTGTACACGCCGAGTCCGGCCAGACCGAAGACCGTGATCTCGATCAGCGTATCGAAGCCACGAAAGTCCACGACAATCGCGCCGACAATGTCGGTGGCGCCGGTCAGCGGCTTGGCGTTCTGTTCGTAGTAGGGCGTCACCGCGCTCTGGCGTGGGCGCGATGTGAGCGCCGTCAACACGATCGCCGCCACTACCACGGCCGCACCGAGGGAGATGAGCGCATCACGTACTGCGCCGGAACGCCTGGATCGCAGCGGGAGGTTCGACGAGCGGAGCCGCAGCGCGGCGGGCAGCCGTGTCAGCAACAACACGATGACGAGCGTGGAGAGAATATCGACGACGATCTGCACCAACGCCACATCCGGCGCTGGCTCCAGGATCATCAGCAGGGCCACGCCCAAACCCGACGCACTCAAACCAAGGATCGCCAGGAAATCGCGGCGAATGAAAATGGTGAGGGCCGCCGCCGCCACCGTCACCAGCAACGCAAAGACACGCAGCAGCGTCGTACCGTCGCCCAGTGACAGATTCGAGACCGGCGCACGAATCGAGGGGAAGGCCCTGAACCAGACGATCATCACGCCCAGGCCAATCAACATGATGAACAGGTAATGACGGATGTAACCAGTCTGCACCCGCGTGATCAGGTTCGCCGCCCGATCGATCAGCTGCATCACTCGCGTGTAGGCGCGATCCAGGCTCCAGCCTGTCGCGAAGTTTTGCATCCACGCACGCACCCGTGATCGATTCAGGAAGATCACCGTGCCGATCGAGATCGCAACCAGGCTTAACAGGAGGGGCACGTTGATGCCGGTCCAGATCGCCAGCGAGACCTTCACCTTGTCGCCAAAAGAAGCACTGGCCGCGCTCGCCAGCAGTTGCGCCAGCGGTTCGGGTTCGGGCAGCAAGCCAATCGCCAGCGAGAGAAAAACCGGAATCGCCGGCGAAATCCGCAGGCCCAGCGCGGGTTTATGCGGATGTAATGACGGATCACGCGGCTGGCCCAAGAAGGTGTTGAAGACCAGCGTGCCCGCCTGTGCCAACAGCAGAGCGCCCGCGATAACGGCCGCGGCTGGAAAGAGCACATCCACGATCGGGCCGACTTCCATGCGGATGGCGGTCGCCAATAACGTCTCCTTGGCCAAAAAACCAAACAGTGGCGGCAGGCCCGCCATCGATAACGCGGCAATCCCGGTCAGGACAAACAGAATCGGAAAGTGGCGGACAAGTCCACCCAGGCGGCGC
Organism: Thermoflexales bacterium; assembly: GCA_030834825.1. Classification (GTDB taxonomy): domain Bacteria; phylum Chloroflexota; class Anaerolineae; order Fen-1058; family Fen-1058; genus Fen-1058. The sequence continues at coordinate 5,593 of JAUQXC010000276.1, read as the reverse complement.
AAATCACGTGTGCCTGTTTCGTGATCGATGATGCCCACAATCAAGAACAAGGCCGACTTGTAGAGGGCGTGCGCCAAGATGCCAATCACAAGCGCTTTCGAGGCAATATCGGTTTCCTCGCCGATGAGCAGCATCAGCACACCCAATTGACTGATGGTCGAGTAGGCCAATAAGGCTTTGAGATCATTCTGCTTCAGGCCCTGGTAGGCCCCCACCAACATCGTCGTCAAGCCGGCGATGGTCAACACCCAAAACCACAAGGTCGTCGTGCCCAACGCCGGGTTCAAACGCGCCAACAAGTAGATGCCAGCCTTGACCATGGTCGCAGAGTGTAGATAAGCACTAGCGGGGGTAGGCGCCGTCATCGCTTGCGGCAGCCAGACGTGAAAGGGTGTCTGCGCGCTCTTGGTGAACGCACCCAACGCCAACAGCAGCACCATGGCCGGATACAGCGCACTCTGGCGCAGCGCCTCGCCGCCGTTCAAGATCGTGGCGAAGTCGGCGCCGCCCGCTATGCCGCTCACCAGCAACAGGCCTAGCAGCAGTGCGATGCCGCCGCCGCCCGTAATCAACAACGCTTTCAATGCACCGCGCCGGGCTGCGTCGTCTGTCGTTTTATAGGCAATGAGCAAATAGGAAGTGATGCTGGTGGCTTCCCAGAAGACAAACAGCGTGATCACATCGCCGGCCATCACCACGCCCAGCATGGCCGTCATGAACAGCATGAGATAGGTGAGGAAACGCCAGGCGCTGCGATCGTCGCTGAAATAGTAACCGGCGTAGATGACGACGATGACACCCATGCCCGTGATAAGCAGTGCGAACAGCGCGCTGAGGCCGTCGAAGTAGAGCGAGGCATTCAAGCCCAGCGTGGGCAGCCAGGCGATCGAGAAAACCACGGGCTTGTCCGCCATGACGGCGCTCGCTATATCGAGTAAGAACGCAAACGCTACCACTGGGGCCAGCGCCACCACCCGACTGGCCCACACCAGCGACACGCGCCAATTGAGCACGGGCCAACCATACGCGGCTGCAACCAGCGCACCGGCGAAACACATGAGCAGCGGCAAAATTAAGGATGCATTCATGGCAAACAAATGAAAGACGGACGAGGCAAGGAGTGCACTTGTCGCGCCCGGAGATCTGGCTACCAGAATTGTAGCACATGCCTATCCGCCAGGGCAACACACTCGAATTGAGCGATTTGATTTTGCTACTTCCCCGTTGGGAATGAACGGCGTTTGTTTAGCATCTCGTAATGATTTCGAGTTATGCTGCATATCAACGCCGGGATGCCCCCCGCTGCACGCGATCGGGTGGAGCGGGTCCGCCCCGGCTCTCAGCCAACTCTCATCCGCCGGATATAGCGAAATCCAGTGGATAGGATACGATGATAGTACCGCTTCAGCCGGGAGGAGCAATATGATCAAAATTCGTTCGTCAGAAATCACACCCGAACACGTCTATCTCAATCGCCGCCAATTTATGAAAGGCCTGGGCGCGGCGGCAGTGAGCGCGGCTGTGCTGACCGCCTGTGGCCCGGCGTCAGCGCCTAAACCCAGCGGACCTACGCCGACTCTGGATACCACACCGCCCGCGTCCGGCACGCAATCTGACGAGTTGGGTGATGCATTGACGCCTTACGAGGTCATCACCAACTACAATAATTATTATGAGTTTTCGTATGACAAAGAGGGCATCGGGCAATTGGCGGCTAATCTTCCTATCTCGCCCTGGGCGGTGGCCGTGGGCGGATTGGTGAAGAATCCCAAGACGTACGGCCTGGAGGATCTGCTGAAGAAATTCGATCAGCAGGAACGCATCTATCGCTTGCGCTGCGTGGAAGGCTGGTCGATGGTCATTCCGTGGATGGGCTTTACGCTGGCGCAGTTGCTGAAAGAAGTGGAACCAACGTCTGATGCGCAGTATGTCGCCTTCCAGACCCTGTCTGATCCGGACAACATGCCCGGTCAACGCAGTCCGCAGTTCGATTGGCCTTACAGCGAGGGTCTACGTCTGGACGAAGCGCTGCACGATCTGACGTTGTTGGCCACAGGGTTGTACGGTAAGGAATTGCCGAAACAAGACGGCGCGCCGATCCGCCTGGTTGTGCCGTGGAAGTACGGCTTCAAAAGCATCAAGGCTATCGTTAAGATCGATCTGGTCGCCGAGCAGCCCAAATCGTTGTGGAATACTTCGGCGCCGCACGAGTACGGCTTCTATTCCAACGTCAATCCCGACGTGGCACATCCGCGCTGGTCACAATCTACCGAGCGCCGCATCGGCGAGGCGGGCCGCCGCAAGACCCTGCCGTTCAACGGTTATGCCGAAGAAGTCGCCGCCTTGTATGACGGCATGGATTTGAGCAAATACTACTAGCGTTCCGCTCTGGCTACGCAAGATCAGTTACTCATGCACCTACCACCACTGCGCTTCACCAAATTTCAAATCGCCGTACACCTGTTGGCCTGGCTGCCGCTGCTGGTCTTGATCTGGGATGCGCTCAACGACAATTTGACCGTCAATCCCATTCAGACGATCACGTTCCGCACCGGCAAGTTTGCGTTGTTATTCTTGACCTTGTCACTATCCATCACGCCGCTGCACATCATTACCGGCTGGAATCCGCTGGTCCGTGTGCGGCGGGCGCTGGGCCTGTATGCCTTCATGTATGCCGCGCTGCACTTCCTCACCTTCAGCGGACTGGACTACGGGTTCGCGCTGGACTTGATCGTGGCCGAAATCGCGCAGAAGCCGTACATCATCGTCGGCCTGTCGGCACTGTCGATTTTGCTCGCGTTAGCGCTCACCTCGACCAAAGGCTGGCAGCAGCGTCTGCGCAAAAACTGGAAACGACTGCATCGCCTGGTTTACGTCGCGAGCCTGCTGGTGATCGTCCATTACGTCTGGCTGGTCAAGAACCACCAAGGCGAGCCGTGGTATTGGGGGACAGTGGTGGTCTTCCTGTTGATCATGCGCATACCCTTTGTGCGGCGGACCGTCATTAGTTGGCGGCTGCAACTCAAACAACGACGTCCGACCAGGCGCTCTTCACAGAGCAGTCTGCAAACGGAGCCACCTGACATTTAAGCCGAAGCCCGATCCTACTACGATCGGGCTTTCATTTTGATCTGACACCCAAGACGGACGCTGACAGTGATACAATGGGAGTGAAGCTGTCCGAACAAACAGGATCACGCCATGGCCTCTCAGCAACTCTCATTCTTTCATCAGGTCTTCGACAAGCTGTTTCCCGTCATCCGGTTTATTCACGAACGAGTTCGGCGGAATAATTGGTTCGATCGAATCACGCCCCACGATCGCGTCACGGCCGAGTTATGGCTGGGTGGCGCACCCCATTACAAACGCGACTACGATTTTCTGGAGAAGAACAACATCCGCGCGGTGCTTAACATCCGATCGGAGCGATCGGATGACACTGACTTCTACGCCGCACATGACATCACGCATCTGCGGTTGCTCGTGCCGGATGTTTGGGTCCCGGATGAACAAGCAATCACTGAAGGCGTGGACTGGATCAAACAGCAGGTTGCTGCGCAACGAGCAGTATTAGTCCACTGCGCCAAAGGACGTGGCCGCTCAGCCACATTGCTGGCCGCCTACCTCATGCGCGAAGCCGGTTACTCGTATGATGAAGCCAGGGCTTTGTTGAAGTCCAAACGCAAACTATCGAAGCTGGAAGAGCGGCATCGCTTGGTGCTGGAAGATTGGATCGCCACGAACGGCTCTACAGCGGCGTAGGAGATTGCTTCGCTGACGCCTTACCCGCCACTGCGCGGCGGAGGCGCGCCAGGCGGAAGCGCTCGCAATGACGTTCGCAAAACGAACCGCCCGACCCCAGTGTGAGGTCGGGCGGTTTTGGTTGAAGCTGCTTTGCGGAAAGTCACTTTTCTACGGATTGACCACCGACAACCACGGCACGCCGATCACCAGCAGCGCCACCAGGAAGATCACGCCGAACACCAGACCCAATGTCCAGAAGTGCTTGCGTGAAACGTAGCCGCTGCCAAAGTACACCGGACTTGGACCCGTGGCGTAGGGCGTGATGATGCCCATAATTCCCAATGAGAGACACAGCAGCAACGCATAAGTATTAACCGGCATCCCCGGAATCGCCATCCCCGCCGCTAAGAATACCGGCAGAATCGCCGTGACGTGCGCCGTGACACTGGCAAACATGTAATGAACCAGGAAGAACAGCGCCACCAACAGCACCATCACCACGATGACCGACAGGCCCGTCAATGCACCGGCCGCGCTCTGCGCAAACCACGTGATGAACCCCACGGTGTTCAAGCCACCCGCCAGCGTGACCAACGTGGCAAACCAGACCAGCACATTCCACGCACCTTTGTTGCTGACGATGTCATCCCACTTCACCACACCGGTGAGGACCATCAACGAGATGACCACCAGTGCAACCAGCGTCGCATCGATGAACGAACCGGCGAAGATCCACAACGCCAGCGCCAGAATGACCAGCGCGCCCATGATGATTTCGTTGCGCGAGAGCGGCCCCATCTTGCTTAATTCTTGAGCCGCCCACGCGGGAACTTCCGTGCCCGCTTTGATCTCAGGTGGAAACAGTTTGTACACGATGAGCGGCAGCGTGGCGATGAGCAGCACGCCCACCGGCAGGAAGCCGATAAACCACTGCGTCCATGAAATATCGAGCTGCGCGGTCTTCTTCACCAGTTCGACGGCCAATAAGTTCGGAGCGAGCGCCGTGAGGAACATCGAGCTGGTGACGCAGGTGGCGGCCAGCGCCGTCCACATCAGATACGAACCGATCTTGCGCGAGGTTTCACCTGGTTCGGAGCCATACAGACCGGGGATGTTGCGTATCACCGGGAAGATCGTGCCGCCGCTGCGCGCCGTATTCGACGGCGTGAATGGGGCCAGGATCAAATCGGCCAACGTTACGGCATAACCTAAGCCGAGTGTACGCTTGCCTAACAGCTTCACGAGGAGGAGCGCGATGCGTTTGCCGAGGCCGGTCTTTTCATAGCCCAGCGCAAACATGAATGCGCCAAAAATCAGCCAGACCGTGCCGTTGGAGAAACCGCTCAGCGCCCACTTAATTGCTTCCGAAGACAGCTTGAACTTCGGATCGGCCAGCTGCTCAGGACTGAAGACCAGTCCCAGCACGGCGGCCACGGTGACGCCAATTAACCCGATGGCCGCGGCGGGTACAGGTTCCAGGATCAGGCCGACCACCACTGCGGCGAAGAGCGCGAAATAGTACCAGGCAAACGGTGCCAGGCCTGCCGGCGGTGGAAGAACCGCCAGCACAACACCAACCAGTATCACAACTGCCAGTTTGGACCACACGGACTTCATAGGGAATCCTCCTTATCTGAAATGGGATTTCAGCGTCGTTGTGATTCGGATCCCCCCAGTTGGCTATGACTTCCGGTTTATTTCTTACTCACTCCAGCTTCATGTACAATCCTCGTCCGCGAGGGTGCGGACGAGGATTGCCAAGCCATTGTCGCGATCCTTAAGGCTTACTTCGCTACGCTCTCCACCTTCACGGCGGAAATCTTATATTCGGGAATCTTCGCCACCGGAT
>JAUQXC010000275.1 GCA_030834825.1 Thermoflexales bacterium | reverse complement strand
ATCTTTGTGGCAACAAAGCTTGACACTTTTCCGAGAAGTCGGTGACCTTTCCCGCGCTGCGTGGATGCTTAATAATCTAGGCTTGCTAGCAGGTAGTCTGGAAGAGAACCCTGCTATTATGAAGTCACTCTATTTGGAGATGTATGCTATCGCGCAAGAAAGTGGCTCAAAAAGATTGATGGCGATCTCGCTGACGAACTTGGGAGAGTCTGCTCGCCGACAACATGACTATGGGGAGGCCCGACGCCTCTTTGAAGACGGACTCGCACTTTTTAAAGAGATTGGCTATCGGTCTGGTATCGTCTTATCATTTCTCAGCTTAGGAGAATTGGCCTACTTGCAAGAGAAGCCGATTATCGCTAAACAACTTTACAAGGAGAGTTTGTTGATTGCCAAAGAAATAGGTGATCAATGGTATACCTCAATGTCTTTTGCCCACTTAGGTGAAGCAACCTATCTCTTGGGTGAATATCAGGAATCTAAACAACATTTCCATGAAGCCGTAAAGATTGCTTTAGAACTTCAGGCAATTCCTCTTCTTCCGGCGCCTTTGTTGGGAGCGACCAGGCTGTTAACCAGAGATGGCCGACCGGCCCAGGCCCTGGAGCTCCTCGCCGGAATTCGACATTATGCAGTCGGTGATTGGCAAGTTAAAGATGATGTCCGGCAGCTATGCGCCGAACTGGAAGATGATCTTCCTCCAGCTATCATCGCGGAAGCCACCGAACGGGGAAAAGGCCGCACACTTGAGGAAGCGGCAGAAATGGCTTGTGCTTACCTTTTAGAACGCGGCAAGCGACAAGTACCCAATGAACGCGCTCTTTAGTCAGTGACCAGGATTCAGTACTTGTTCAGGGTATCTATTCTTTCAAGGATTCCGTTGTAAACAGTCGGTGAGCCGATGCCGCCACACAAAGGCCGTCATTTCTTGCCGGGACTTCAGGTTCAATTTTTGTAGCAAGTGTGACAGATGGGTTTCGACGCTGGTGAGGCCGATCCCGAGAGTCGTCGCGATGTCCTTATTAGCCGAACCCTGGGCTACGAGGTTTAGCACTTCACGCTCGCGCATCGTCAGCCTGCTCATGCCACTGCCTACTTCATCCCACCAGCGCTGCGCTCGCTGTAACTGATCTTCTGTCCAGAGGCGTTGCCCCGCCATTACTTGGCGCACGGCCTGAGTCACCAGGCCCACGTCGGCCGACTTGTAGATGACGCCATCGGCTCGTGCGTCCAGTGCCTCCCAGAGATCGCAGTCTTCGTCAAAGCCTGTTAAGATCAAGACATGGACGTGGCTTTCCTGCGATCGAACTTGGTGGCATATATCCGCCCCCGTACCATCGGGCAGATGCATATCGGTTAGCACAATTTCAGGATGAGTTTGCGAGGCCAAGAGAGTAGCCGCCGCCACGCTGGCCGCTATCCCAATCACGGCGATATCACCATCCGCCTCAATCTCTTCGAACAATCCCTGACAAACCACGGGATGATCATCCACCAACAGCAACCGCGTCTTATCGAGCTGCATAAGTCTGTGCTCCTAACGGGACCGTGACACTCAGGCGCGTGCCTGCTCCTGGTGCACTATCGATGGCAAGCACGCCGCCTCTGGCTGTCACTTGTTCGCGCAAGCTCACGAGCCCGAAACCATACGGTTCCATTTCTGTGACGTCAAATCCTACCCCATTATCTTCTATCCCTACCCAAACGCACTCTGGTTCAACGTGCATTTCAACCTTCATCTGCACGGCGCAACTATGGCGATAGACATTCGACATCGCCTCTTGCACAAGTCGGATGAGCACCATTTGGATATCGTAAGGAATTAATTCATTGGGAAGATTAACCGAATTACCATTCAAAACAGACTGGGAGGTTGTCGGCTTAAGCGGCTGAGCCGATTGTCCCAGGGCCTGAAGATGACTGCGTAGTCCCTGCCAGGCTTGAGTAGACAGCTCAAGGGCATGAGTAAGTCGGGCCAAACTTTGTTCGGGATACTTTTGAATATTGGAAATGGCGCGGCGCAGAACCAAGATGACGCCGTACATCTGTTGCACCGTCTCATCGTGCAGATCGCGTGCTAGTCGTAATTGGCGTGCATGGATCACAGTGAGTTCGATCTCGGCTTGCTGGGCCCGTTGCAACGCTCGCTGATGGGCGTTCACGAAACTGACTTGAGTGATGAGTAGCAGCGTGATGCCAAAGGCAAAGCTGGTCCCTTCTGAGAACCACCACTCATTGCTAGCGGGTAAGGGGATCAAATGACCTTGGCTGATCGCGACTCCGACACCGCTAAAGATGATGAGGCTGAGGGCGGCCGCAATGGTGCCGCCTTGCCAGCCTAGCAAGGCAGTGGCCAGGGCGATAACGGCCATCATGTGCATCCGCCCACTGCCTGCCAGTCCGCCCACCGCCATCGCCACTGCCGCGACCGCCAGGAGCGTCACTAAATAAACGCCTATTCGTCCGCGAATCTCCAGCCGGCGGAGTAAGAGCAGAGCGATGTTTAGGCCATAGGCCAGGAGATAGAAGATCGTTGAGGGCCAACCTGCCGGGTCGTTCAGAGCATGTTCGATGACGGGATAGAGTACGAAGATACCCGCCCCGAGCGAGCTAATGATGAGAACATCTAGAAGCCGAACGCGCCAAACCCCTAGTTCGTCTTCGATTTCTCGTGAGGGAGTGCGAGATTCCTCGTTGAACACGGATTCATCTCCTCAACAGACAACTTGTCTTGATCTCTATCCGCCCACCGGCTAATTGTACCAAAAGCCGATCAATTACGACCTGCTGTTATCTGGCATGATACCAGGCCATTGTGGGCTCGCGATGGTTGGCACATCCTCGGGGACATCGCCGCAGGTTGTTTGCTGGTGACTGAAGCGGGCGGAGACGTGAGCGCGCCCGATGGTTCACCGCTCGATCTCTTTGCGCGACAAGTAGTAGCAAGCAACGGGTTGCTTCAGCATGAGCTAGTGAATGTGTTAGCGAATAGTCAGCCATGGCCAACGACCCCGTAAAGATCAAACCCCTGTAAGGTGAACCCCCTTCCATCAAGTTGATCATGGATGTTTTGTAGCGGGCAGGTCGCTGGATTCCCGCTGGCTGAGCGGAGCGCAATTGGCTCCGCTTCTCGCCAACGAAAAAGCCTTGTTTTTAAGCATTTTTGTCTAGTGCAGTTTCGCGCTTAATAAGACGCTCGCTCAAGTATGTGGCGCGCAGCGCGCTGGCACGCTGCGACAGCGTAACCCAACTTGAGAGCCGCTTTTATCGCGACGCTGTATGCATTTCAACATGACAGGTGTCACATCATACAGGTGACTTACTTCCCGCTGAAATGGTCGCAAGTACAAAGGTCAGGATTGTTCCGTGCTTTTCGGCCCTCGGGTACTATATACATTCGCTCAAGGGTGGCTAGAATTAAACCAGCCGCAAACCACTGAAGATAGCTTAGCGGGTGTGAAGATGAAGCGGATTACTGTGATATTTCAATGGCTGGTGATACAAGCGAAGGATAGAGAGTTGATCGATATGCTGGATAACTCAATAGAAAAATAAACCTCAACACTGACGGCTCTCGGCAAGTGCTCAGGCCGAAACACCAGGGTTCGCCGTCCCCGACAATCTAAATCCCAAGTTGCAACTCATCGTGCTGCTGTCGTAACGTGAAGCCCGCGTGCGACACCCCGCAGGTGGAGAACCTTCAACCACCTGTCGACTCTGGCCGCGCGCCTGGTGGCACTGCAACTGACGCTCATTGGGCATAACCTAGTTCGTTTTGGTAAAGGAGAATAGAAATGCTTAAGAAACTATTGATTGTTACGCTGATTCTGGTCAGCAGCTTGAGTTCCGCCCTCACCGCAGGTGCAGCGGTTACACACAACACGCCTTCAACTCTAGCGGTGGCAGCCGGGGTGGACTGGCCGATGTCGGGCGCGAATCCGCAGCGAACATCGTCCAACAGTGTGGCGGTAACAGGCAACTTGAAAGTGGAATGGTACCGGCCCATCGACCCCTACATCGCGCCCAAAGTGCAAGTCATTGCTGCCAATGATTTGCTGTTTGTGTCGTCGGCGCGCGGGCTGTATGCCTTCGATACCCAGGGCAACCTTAAATGGACTTACGGCACAAGCCTGCCGCTGGGCAACGCGCCGACCATTTACAACGGGACTGCGTATGTGGGTGGCATGGATCATCGGTTGTATGCGCTAGACATCCTGACCGGCCAGGCCCGCTGGATATTTGAGGCCGACGCCGGTTTTGACACCAATCCGTTGGTCATCAACAACGTGGTGTATCTGGGCAGTCGCTCCGGCACATTCTATGCCATCACCACCGAAGGTCAATTGGTGTGGTCGTATCGAGCCGGGGCGGGCATCCACTTCTCGGCGGCCTACAACAACGGTACGCTCTATTTCGCTGCCGACGACTCGCGGGCCTATGCGCTCGACGCGGCCAGTGGCGCGGTGAAATGGATCTCAGCCCCGCTGCCCAGCACTCAATTCCATTCATGGTGGCCCGTCGTCAACGGCGACACGGTGATTTTTACCGGCGATGAGAAATACCGCTACACCGGGCCTGGCCTGACCGTTGATCTGCAAAACATCGATGCGGATGAGTTTTTAAGTCCGACCTATGGCAGCCAGGGCGACATCGGGCCGCGAGACGGCGCGGGCCGGATGAACATTTCATCGGCAGCGAAATACTTTGAAGACAAGCCGTGGCGCCGCACCTACTTTGTCTTGAATGCCCTGACCGGCACAGAGGTGACCTTTGATATCAACGCCAACGGAAAAGCAGACTACTATCCCGCCTTCTGGTGGGGAACGCGCAGCGGCATGCGATATCCGGTGGCGGTCGGCAACGACGGCCTCCTCTACTCCGCCAATACCTATGAGGTGAAAGGCCCGTATTCAACTCGCGGCCAGGTCGTCGGCTGGGCGATGGGCACGCCCTGGATCACCACGTCGGCAGGCAACACCCAGGCCAATGACGAGCCGATCGCTTACTCGATTGGCGGGAATATCGTCTACTGGAACATCTGCTGCGATCGCACCGCCGGATCATTTACCACGAACGGCTCACAAACAGGATCGTACTGGTCTTACGACCTGTCACAAAAAGCACCGGGTTACGACATCAAGGTGACCGGTCATGAAGAATCAAACGCCGTGCTGGTCTATGGCGACAGTCGGCCCAACACCGGCTACAATGGCTCGGTTGCGGGACAGTCGGGGGTGTATGGTCATCATGGCGACACGAACCCGCCGATCCCATATCAGGGCAAGGTCTATGTCATCCGGGGTAACGCCCTGATTGCACTGTCGGCTGCGGGCGGCGCGCGCAGTCTGAGTCTGGCCGCGGCTCCAGCCGTGACCAGTCCCAGTGCTCCAGTGCCGGATACTAATGTACTCAAACAACGGCTGGCCA
>JAUQXC010000274.1 GCA_030834825.1 Thermoflexales bacterium | reverse complement strand
TGCCCGACAACGCCCGTGCCGTCGGATTGTCGTAGCCCAGCACCGCGATGTCGTCGAATGACTGATAATCCAGAATATGCCGCTTGGCCTCGATGTAGGCCTCCATCGACGGATGCCGATCGAGATGATTGGGTGTGATATTCAACACGGCCGCGACGTGCGGGCTGACCGTCATGACATCCAGTTGAAAACTCGAGAGTTCCAGCACTACCCGATCGGTGGGCAGTATCCCGGCGAGATCGCCGATCAACGGGTTGCCGATGTTGCCCCCGACCCACGTCGTGTGATGCGCGGCTTTGAAAATCTCGCCCGTCAAGGTCGTCGTCGTCGTCTTGCCGGCTGAACCGGTAATGCCGATCACCGGCGCCGGGCAGCGCTCGACAAATAGTTGCGCATCATTCGTCAAGGGAATACCGCGCTGCCGCGCCTCGACCACGATCGGAAGATCGATCGGCACACCCCCGCTCAAGCACAAGACATCGCACTCGTCCAGCAGCGAAAGTGGATGCCCGCCCAACGCCAAGTTCACCTTGAGATCGCGCAGTGCAGCGATCGGGCCGGGCAATTCCGCCTCAGGCTTGGCATCGCTCACCGTCACCTGTGCGCCCTGCTCCACCAGCCAACGTGTCACCGCCAGCCCCTGACGGGCCAGTCCCAGAACGACAAAGTGTTGATCTGCGATCGGTGTGGTCATGAATGTTTACAAGAGCGCCAGCGCAATGCCTATCATGGCGGCCCAGATGCCAATCAGCCAGAAGCGCTGCACAACCTGCGTCTCGCTCCAGCCCTTCAATTCAAAGTGATGGTGCAGTGGCGCCATTTTGAACAGCCGGCGGCCTTCGCCATATCTGCGCCGGGTGTACTTGAAGTAACTGCTCTGCAAAATCACGGCCAGCGTCTCCATCACCGGCACCAACGCAATCACCGGCAGCAGTAACCATTGCCCCGTCATCAACGCCACCACCGCCAGCGCCGCGCCCAACGCCAGCGAGCCGGTGTCGCCCATAAACAGCTGCGCGGGATGCGCGTTGAACCACAAAAACGCCAACGTCGCGCCGACGATGATCAATGAAAATGGCACCAGGCTGGATACCTGGGGTTGCACGCCGGGAGTTGCTCCGGCAAATGATTGCAAGTAGGCAATAACGGCATAGGCCAAAAACGCCGTCGCCGAGATGGTGCCCGCCAGTCCATCCAGTCCATCGGCAAAGTTCACGGCGTTGCTGAATCCGACAACCCAGAACACGGCGATCGGAATCCACAACAAGCCAATATCGATCTTTTCGGTGATGCCCGGAATGGCCACGCTGCGCAGCTGTGATGGACCAAAGTGCAGCACCAGGGCGACGATGGTGGCAATCAACACTTGAAGCGCCATCTTGGACCGGGCCGACATGCCCTCACCCTTCACCCGTTTGCCGCGCACGTTTTCCCAATCGTCAATCGCGCCGACGATGGCAAAGGCGACCATCGTGCCCACCGGCACCAGGATCTGCTGACCGATGTTAGCGATCGGCCGGCCCTGGTTCATCTCCACAATGAGATTGATCAAGGCCACGACGCCGCTAATCACGACCACGGGCACGACGATCATCAGGCCGCCCATGGTGGGCGTGCCGGCTTTCACCATGTGCATCTGCGGTCCTTCGATGCGAATTTGCTTGCCGATGCGTCTGGCGCGCAAAAAACGAATCAGCGGCGCACCCCACACCACTGCAAACAGAAAAGCCAGACCACCTAAAAATAATGACGCAGCCAAGATAAGTCCTTAAGATAAGTCCTTAAATGAGTAGAGAAGTAGGCAAGTAGACAAGGGATACGTCTTGCTTCCTATTTCTTGTCCCTAACCCCTCACTAACACGTTCACAATCTCTTCCATGTGCAGGCTGCGCGAACCTTTGATCAAGACCATATCGCCCGGCTGCACGATCGCCTCCAGGTAGGCCGTCGCTTCGTCGTTGGTGGCGCACGCCTTCACGTGATCCGGCGCCATGCCGTTGTTCAACGCTTCCTGCGCGATGGTCTGGCCCAACGCGCCGACGGTGACCAGCACGTCCGTCACATCGATCGCGCGCAGGCCCACCATGCGATGTCCCTCATCTTCGTACTCGCCCAATTCCAACATGTCGCCCAACACGGCGATCTTGCGCCCCGTGAGATCGGCCAACAGATTCAACGCGGCGATCACGGACGCCGGGCTGGCGTTGTACGAATCATCGAGGATCGTCGAGCCATTAGGACCGGGCGCCGCCACCAGCCGCAGCTGGGCGCGTCGATCTTGGAGACCCTCTAAAATGTGATCCCACGTCATGCCTTCAGCCAGGCCCACCGCCGCCGCCCGTAACGACGTATGCACGCTGTGCCGTCCCAGCAGGGGGACCTGCACGTGAAACTCCTCATCACGATAGTGCAGTGTGAAGTGAATGCCTTCCAGACCTTCACTGGCAATCTCGTCCGCCCATAGATCGGCCTGCGGATCGAGTCCATAGGTCAGCACCTGGGCGCGCGTCTGTTCGCGCATGGCCCGCACACGTGGGTCGTCATAGTTCAGAATCGCCACGCCCTCGGACGGCAGCGCCTGCACCAGTTCCGCTTTGGCTTCGGCAATCGCCTCGATCGTTCCCAGCCGCTCCAGATGCACCGGCCCAACGTTGGTGATCACACCCACGCTGGGTCGGGCGAGTTCCGTCAGGCGCGTGATCTCACCACGCGCATACATGCCCATCTCCAGGACGGCGCGCTGCTGTTCGTCCAGCTGCAGCAGCGTCAATGGCAAGCCGATTTCATTATTCAGGTTGCCTTCGCTCTTCAAAACCACAAAGTCACGTTCGAGCACCGCCGCGATCAGTTCCTTGGTGCTGCTCTTGCCGACGCTGCCGGTAATGCCGATCACGCGTAAGTCCTTCCACCGCAGCCGCCACCACTTGGCCAGTTCCTGCAAAGCGATGAGAGAATTATCGACGCGAAAGATCACGGGGAGCGTCCACTGTTTGATGGCGCGCTGAGTGACGTTGTGACGCAGATCGAGCAGTAACGCTTCGATCGGCACTTCCTGATCGACAATGGCGGCCACCGCTCCGCGCCCGAAGGCGTCGGTCACATAAAAATGGCCATCGGCCTTCTCGCCCCGAAAGGCCACAAAGACATCGCCCGGACCTGCTTCGCGGGAATCGATTACAAAACGGCCGAGTGGTTGAGTCGCGTTGCGCGGCCGGCGGCCTGACAGGCCTTCGATGAGATCAGCTAAAGTGAACATGGGTATCAGTCATCAGTGATTAGTCGTCAGTGATCAGTCAATCGGGTCACGCACGTCGGGCATTGTTCAGTATTCATTGCTCATGGTTAGTTGACTATCCGGTCGAACACCCAGCACTGGAAACAAGCGCGTCGCCAGGCGCTGAAAGGCCGGCACCGCCGTCTCAGAGCCCCACATCGAGCTGGTGGGGCGATCGAGTTTGACGAGCACAATGACTTGTGGATCGTGCGCCGGCGCATACGCGATGAATGAGGCGATCGTCCAGGGATCATCATAACCGCCGGGAATCGGAATCTGCGCCGTGCCGGTCTTGCCCGCAATCGTGTAACCCTCCACCAAGGCTTCCGGCACTTCGCGTACCACCGCTTCGGCCAACATGTCGCTGAGCGTGCGGGCGGTTTCGCGCGAAATCGGATGACCCAGCGCCACGATCTTGGCCTCGTCCACCCGATCGCCGCGCATGATCTTTTTCACCACGTGCGGCTGCACCAGCACACCGTCATTGGCGACGGCGCCGATCGAAGTGACCATTTGAAGCGGCGTCGTCGCAATAGCCTGACCAAAGGAATTGGAAGCCAGGATTGCTTCCGACCAACGATCGGGATTTTTGTCACGCGTGATCAGCAGCCCGGCGGCCTCATGTTGCAGATCGATTCCGGTGGGGCGTCCCAGACCAAAGGCACGCAGGTACCGGTAAAACTCCTGCTGGCCCACGCGCATAGCCAGGATGGAGGCGCCCACGTTTCGCGACTTCGCCAGCAAGCCGGTCATATCGAGCGGTCCGTAACCACCACGATCCCAGTTCCAGATCAATTGCCCGCCCACTTCGATGCTGGCCGTGTCGTTATAAACCGTATCACGCGTCACCGTCCCGGAATCCAGGGCCGCAGCCACCGTCAAAATCTTGAAGATCGATCCCGGCTCGTAAATGTCACTGACGTTGGGATTGACAAAGGCGTTCTCTTTCTCGACAGCCATTTCCGCATAGCGGGCGGGATCATAGCTGGGCGCTGAGGCCATGGCCAGAATCTCTCCATTACGCGGATTCATCACGATGATCGATCCCGACTCAGCGCCGGTCTCGCGCAACGCCAGCGCCAATTCTTCTTCCGTGATGGCCTGTGCATTCCGATCGATGGTCAGCACCACATCCGCGCCGGGCGCGAACGTACCATCGGCCTGCCGCGTAGGCGTCAGGACGTCGTTGTACCAGCCCTCGATGCCGTAAAGTCCCAGGCGATCATCGTTCACAAACCCCAGCACGTGCGCGGCCAGCGAACTTTCAGGATAGGCCCGCTTCCAGTAAGGGTGAGCGGTGAAGCCCCAGATGTCTTTCTCGCGTGCCAGGTTGCCCAGATCATACGGCAGATCTTTGATGAGCTGTTGATGCAGGATCGCGGGTTGGGCTTTTAAGGCCAGAATGTCGGCCGGCGGGATGCCTAACGTTGGCGCCAGTTCTTGAATGAAGCGCTCGTAATTCGCGCCGTTGCGATCGTAAGCCAGCTCAAAGTGCGCTTCATCGCCGCTCAACAAATACCCATTGCGGTCGTAAATGCGGCCGCGCGCTACCGGTTCCACTTTTAAGAGTTCCGGCACGTCGCGCTGGGACGCGACGTGCTGAATCAGCTGGAAGCGGATCAACTGCACACCTACCAGCGCGATAATGATGGATACGATGATCAAGAAAATATTAAAACGGTTACGAAATGAGTCCATTTTCTCCCCTCCGCCAGATCCCGCTGATGAACCACTAGCGCTCGGAGGAATAGATATTTGCAATCGACGGCGAGTCATCCTGGGGCAAGTGCGGCACCGCGACAAACAATAAATTACCGGTGACCGCAAAGCCCAACGCTTCGGCGCGCTGCTGTAATTGCACGCGGGTAGTCATGAGACTGATCTTCATCGCCAGATCGGCATTGGCTTGCTGCAGCTCGGCCAGTTCTTCGCGCAGCAGCTGCACTTGTCGCGTGCTCGTGACAATCTGGCTCGACTGCACCAGATACAACGCGGCCACCACCACCCCCAGCGCAATGAGCAGGCCCATCTGTGCGACACGCCGCACTGACCAGTTCTGGCGCTTCAAGCCCTGATTCAACCATGCGGTAAAACGTTGATTGGCGCTCTGGTTGTGGGAATTGGCTGGCATGGTTTTAGCTCCGGCTCAAATCGGAGTGGAGGCTTCAATCGGAAAACCACCTAACCCTAAAGGGTGCTCCGCGAAGACTCGACTCCCAACATCGTAAATATCAGAGTTTCTCGGCGATTCTCAACTTGGCGCTTCTGGCTCGTGGATTGCTCACCACCTCGACCTCGGACGCCACGATCGGCTTGCGCGTGATCAAGCGCAACGCGGCCGAGCGATACACCAGCCCCGGTGGATCATCCGGCTGCGGCACATGCTCTTGCGACGCCGATCGGAAATACTCTTTGACGATGCGATCTTCCAGTGAATGAAACGAAATGACCGCCAGACGACCGCCGCGGTGCAACAGCTCGGTCGCCTGCGGCAACGCGCTCATCAACGACCCTAGCTCGTCGTTCACAGCGATGCGCAGCGCTTGAAAGGTGAGCGTGGCCGGGTGAATGCGTCCGCGCCGGCCGACGGCTTTTTCGATCACGGCGGCCAGCTGATCGGCCGTGTGAATTGGTCGGGCCGCGACAATCGATCGGGCGATTTTCCGGCTCGCCGGTTCTTCGCCATAGCGATAGATCAGATCAGCGAGCTCGTCCTGATCAAGCAGATTGATCATATCGGCGGCAGATTGGCCGCGCGTCTGATCGAAACGCATATCCAACGGTCCGCCCGCGATAAAGCCAAAACCCCGATCGGGATCACCCAATTGATCGGAGGACAGACCGAGATCGAGTACGATGCCGTCGACCTGGTCGAAGCCATTGGCGCGCGCCACAGCGCTGAGCTGGGCAAAGTTGGCATTCACCAATTTGACGCGGGAACCAAAGGGCAGCAAGCGTAACGCCGCACGCTCCAGCGCAGCCGAGTCGGCGTCGAGGCCCAACAGCTCTACATCGGGCGCGCTGGCGAGGATGGCTTCGCTATGGCCGCCTCCCCCCACTGTTCCATCGATGTAGCGACCACCCGGCTTGATGGCCAGCTCGCTCAGCGTCTCGTCCAGCAGCACCGTGACATGTTGGGGCGTCACGACCCGTGAATGCGTGGGCAACGCGAAGAGTGAGGCGAATGAAAG
Organism: Thermoflexales bacterium; assembly: GCA_030834825.1. Classification (GTDB taxonomy): domain Bacteria; phylum Chloroflexota; class Anaerolineae; order Fen-1058; family Fen-1058; genus Fen-1058. The sequence continues at coordinate 1,395 of JAUQXC010000274.1, read as the reverse complement.
GCCAAACGTTAAATACCCAGATTGGCCCACTGCTCGACGTTGGCGGCCGAGTCGATATTGGCGCGGATGGTATTCCATGAGTCAGGTGCCCAGATTTCCATGTGTGTGTTCAAGCCCGCCACAATGACGTTGCCGTTCAGTCCGGCATACTCACGCAGGTACTGCGGCAGCAGCACGCGGCCTTGCTTGTCCAGATCAGCATCGGTCGCACCAGAAAAAAGCAAGCGGCGAAACTCGCGCGCTTGCATATCGGTCAAGGGAAGCGCACTCACTTTTTCAGACAACTTTTTCCATTCATCCAGGGGAAACACAAACAGACATTTGTCGAGGCCACGGGTGACCACTACCCCGGAAGCTAGATCGGTGCGATACTTGGCTGGCAAGGTGATGCGGCCTTTTTCATCAATAGTGTGAGCATACTCGCCTAAGAACATATGTTCCGCATCTCCCACTTCTGGTCTGTTTTTATCCCAAGTGGGGAAAAGTACTCCCACTTTTCCCCACTTTAACCCACAGATAGGCTCAGTATACACCACTTTTTGCCACCTTGTCTACTAGCAAAATGGGTTTTTTAAGGTTATCTTCGTGAGGAAATAGTACTAGTAGTTTGTGGAGTGTTTGGGAATTTGACGAAGAGGGGACTAAAACGCAGAGATTTGATGTTTTGCCAAAATCGTGGTGCGTTCAACACCGGAGAACCAAAGAGTCCTGCTACTGAGCAGGACTCTTGCCAAAGAGATCGATAAGCCGAATTTTGTTCCCGATCGAAACCGAGCGGCGATCATTTCTCTAGGCCGATCGTTACCAATCGACTCGTGCGGCCTACCCGCGAGACTGGCGGCGAGCCACCGCTGTGCGTCCCCTCCGGAGGGGATCGCCGCTCGCATGCTTGGCCTTGCTCCCGCTGGGGGTTGCCTGGCCGGACACGTTACCGTGCCGCCGGTGAGCTCTTACCTCACCTTTTCACCTTGACCTCATCGTAGGCCGGCAGCCACATGCCGGTTGCCGCAGGGTCGGCATAGGGTTGCCGACCTACGACAAGGCCGTCTGTTTCTGTGGTCCTGCTCCGCGCGTTACCGCGCCCGGACGTTATCCGGCAGCGTGCTCTATGGAGTTCGGACTTTCCTCAGGCGGATCAAGTCCGCCCGCGATCACCTGAAACTCTTTGGCGCGAGCATAGTAGCACTGGCGATGATTCACGTCAAGACGATAATGGCTTCAGTTGCTCCGGTAATGCCTGACCTGTAATCCATGCCCGCATCGTTTGCGTGAACAGATCGGGCAGTTGCAGGCTCCAGTTGTGGATCGCGCCAGAGACGATATAGCCTTGTGCGCTCAGCATGGCGGCCAGCAGATCCCGCACAGACTCCTTCATAATCTTCAGTTCCTTCTCGC
>JAUQXC010000273.1 GCA_030834825.1 Thermoflexales bacterium | reverse complement strand
ATTGGCGATCGGAACTATATTCACGGGCAGCACGCATGGACCAAGTCGGGCCTCAATGTCTATGATCTGCATAGTGTAGTGACCATCGCGCCGGACGGTGTGTTGAACGTCGAGCCGGGGGTCATCGTGCGCGGGGAATATGGGCGTGGCTTAACGGTGAACGGCGTGCTGACGGCGGCCGGAACCCTGGCCGATCCCATTCTCTTTACCGGCACAGAACATACACCCGGCCATTGGGGTGGCCTGGCTTTCACGGGTTCAGCGATCCAACGTGTCCGTGGCACTTTCAAGTACACGACCATCGAGGATGGCGGCTATGGCGGTTACGGTATGGTGCAGCTACAAAACGCCGACGTAACGTTCGATCACTGCACCCTGCGCAACAGTTCCCACGACGCCATTCTTATCCTGCCCGATATAGAAGCTGTAATGCGATTGAGTCGTGGGTTGACCGCACTGCGCGCTCAAGTTAGCTGGAGCAAATTCATGGCGATCGGAGGCGATGCCATCAACAACGATTCAGCGCAGGCCGTACTGGCAGCTTACAACTGGTGGGGCTCGGCCACCGGCCCGACGGTTGATGATAACCCTAACGGCACGGGTGAACCCGTCAACGGCGCCGTGGTCTATCGGCCCTTCCTGCTTGGTCCGAGTGGCTCCTTCGTTTTCCTGTCACACATCAAACGTTAAGACGATGCAACCCTGCGTCTGACAGGCGGCTCAGCGCGTTCACAAGAATTCACTGTCCACTGAGCTGCCTATCAGACCTCGCCTGCATCAAGGAGATTCATGAAGCGCATAACCTTTCTCACTTTTTTCCTCGTGATCAGTGTGTTGTTGTTACGAGCCACCGATGTCTTGGCGCAGAACCCGACTCCACCCCATTCAGCCGCGGCTCTGGCTTTTCAACGGGTCTGGCCCTTCATCGGCAATAACACCGAAGGCGCCAGCGTGGCCGTGGATGCAGCCGGTGGTGTTCACCTGGGCTTTTCGGCCTATACGGCAATGGGTGGAGCTTGGCCGGCCTACTATGCCTACTGCGCTGCTAATTGCCAGAATGCGGCGAATTGGACGACGACGATCGTGGGCGATCTAGGAACGTGGGGTGGTTCCACGCGCCTGATCCTGGATGCAGCCGGTCATCCGCGTTTGTTGTGGTTCAACGAAACATCGATCAGCGGACCGGGCGTCTTTCAGTATGCCGAATGTAATACCGCCTGTACCAATGCCGCGAATTGGACCAGGGTGAATGCAGCCACAACCAGCTCGGTCGCCGGTTCATCTTACTTTAGCCGTTATTTTGTGCTCGATCAACAAGGGCATCCACGGTTTATCTACACCGATACCGATGCAAGCCATCCCGGCACTTACTATGCTTATTGCGATACTGGTTGCAGTACTTCATCCACTAATTGGCACGAAGTGCAAATCAGCAGCGCATATCTCCTCTATGAATTCTCATTAGTGTTTGACTCAAATAATGGCATTCACCTAGCCTATCGAGATGCAACGGCCTATCCGGATACGTTGGGCTATGGGGTCTGTACCAGCAATTGTACGAATGCCGACAATTGGAACAGCATCACGTTGACTGATCTGGGTTCGGGCGCGGCCTTCTCACTGCGCGTGGATACGCAAAGACGGCCACGCTTGGCTTTCTATACCGGTTATCTAGGTTCAGGTAATCCCGCTAACAATTTGGTGGAATATGTCTGGTGTAACACAACTTGTCTTCAAATCGCAAATTGGGACAGCTACGCTGTGGGACTGCCGGCCTCTTATGGCGCGGAAGTGGATCTGGCCCTGGATCAACAGAACCGCCCTCATCTGGCCTACTACGTCGATGATGTGGTCCATTCAGCTTATGGCTTGGGTTACGCCACATGCACGACGGATTGCGAGACTCAATCGGCCGCCTGGCAGGCCCAGTTCGTCGAGACATCAAATGAGCTGGATGCGAGCGACCCCATTCCCATTCAGAGTGGCTGCAGTATTTCGAGTTGGCTGGAGGTAGGTCATACTCCGGTCCTGGCGTTGGACGCCGGCGGTAACCCCCGCATCGGTTATACCGCTCAACATTACCAGGGAGGCACGTGTACGATTCACTCCGACATGCGGCTGGTACGGTTCGCACGCGCCGGAAATTCAACCCCGCCCGCTCCTACGCCACCTGCCAGTGTGGTCGTCGACGGCCCGGCCATCGGTGTGATCAACACGAGCTATACCTTTACGGCGACAGTCAGTCCGATCACGGCGACGACACCTATCACCTATGTCTGGCAAGCGACCGGCCTGACGACACAAACCCACACCGGGCGCGGCACTAGCGACACGGTCACCTTCACCTGGCCGGCAGGCGCCACAGGTCTCAAAACGATCAGCGTCTCGGCCACGAACCAGGCTGGGACCAAGTCGAGCAGCCGCACCATCTTGATCTCAGCCACCCCGATTGTCTTCAATCATTGGGTCTATTTACCGGCGATACGCAAGCCGTGAAACTGGAGGAATACTGACATGCCTCGTATAAAAACCTTTACTGTTTTCGTCGTGACACTCGCAGTATTCTTTAGCGGTATCGTCGCCGTGAAGGCGGCTACCCAGGCGACATTTGCCCGCTTCTTTCTAATTTTCAACGGATCACAAGATAGCAGCCACGCCTGGTGGCAGAGCAGCACCGTTGTCGATATGGCCGGCGGCGTGCACAGCGTTTTCTATGACAGTGTAGAGCTGAGCTACGCTTACTGTTCGACGGATTGCAGCAACCCGGCTAACTGGGCGGCCATTACCGTAGCCAGCTTGAGTTCTTACACTTCCCTGGCTCATCCTTCATTGGCTGTCGACGCCAACAACCGTCCACGGCTGATGTGGTTCGACGGCGACGGTTATCGCTATGCCGAATGCAATGCCAACTGCGCCAGCGCGGCCAACTGGACGGCCGTCCAAGTCCCGGTGGCCGATGCAGAGTGGGGTGCTCCTTATCCAAAGAATGGGCGCTACTTCGCTTTAGACACCCAGGGTCGGCCGCGCTTTGCGATCGAGGGACTACGCTATACCACATGTGAGGCCAACTGCACGACGGCGTCGAACTGGTCCTCTGCTCGGCTTGCGGTCAATGAGTATGGCCTGTACTACCCGCAATTGGTCTTTAACCCAAACGATCAGCCGAGGCTGTTGGGTTACGACAGCCAGGACAGGCTGGTCTACTTGGAATGCAGCTCCAGCTGTGGACAGGTGGCGAGTTGGAACCATGTAACGCTGCCCTACAGTGCAAGCAGCTTGTTTTACGATTCGAATTTTTCCTTTCGGCTCGACGGGCAGGGCCGCCCGCGCCTCGCCTTTTACGATTTGGATACCGGCGGCACGACCTTGCGCTATGCTTGGAGCAATGCCAACTCGCTCACAACTGCCGGTTGGTCCAGTTACGGCCTGCCCTACGCCCCGGCCGACGACCACACGGTCGATCTGGCAATTGATAGTCAGAATCGCCCGCGCGTGGCCTTTGGCTCAGAGACCGAGGATCTGAGTTATGGGGTATGCACCGTGAATTGCGAGACAGCCAATCCTACCTGGCAGCGCCAGGACATCGAGACGGGCGATGAACTGAATCTCAGCGATCCTATTCCAACAAATCCGGGCTGCATGGTATCCACCTGGATGCTGGGTGAGTATCCATCGTTGGCGCTGGACAATGCCGATCGGCCACACGTTTCCTACTATGCCCGGCATGTGCAAGGCTTTTGTGGAGGCACCAGCAGCTACAACGATGCCTGGGCGATCCGTTTCGCGCGGCCGAGTGGCAGTACGCCTCCCGCGCCGCCTGTGACGGTCGGCGTCAACGGTCCAGCGCTTGGCGTGATCAACACGAGCTATACCTTCACGGCGACGGTCAGTCCCGTTTCAGCGACGACACCCATTACCTATGTATGGCAGGCCACCGGACTCGCACCGCAGACACATACCGGACGAGGTATCAACGACACGGTTACTTTCACCTGGCCAGCAGGTGCTACTGGCATGAAGACGATCAGCGTCTCGGCCACGAACCGGGCCGGGACCAAGCAAGGCAGCCGCACCATCCTAATTACGGCTACACCCATCGTCTTCAACCATTGGGTCTATCTGCCCATGACCGTCCGCTAAACGCCAAAAGAAGCAGCCGCAGCCTCGGCGTCCCGGTTGCGTTGTGATCAATCTTACGAGGTGAAAGATGCGTAGACGAAAAAATGTTGCAGGGTACATCTTGTTGATCGCAGTGCAGCTGGTGAGTCTGCTGCTTTCTGGCTGCACCCCTGGTGCTGTGACTACACCCGCGCCTTTCTCAACCAAACCGCTGACGAACACACCGACACTTACGGTCGTTCCTGTGGTCGCCACACCGACGACTATACCGGCGTCTGTTACACCTGCGGCCACGCCTATTTCTCGCGCACCGACGGCGACCCCGCTGCCGCTGCCGACCTTCACGCTCAAATCAGGTGATTTCTATTTCAGCATCGCCGATCGCCCTAGCTTCATTTTCTCGCGAAATCCCACCGGGAAAACGCAGGCAGATTTTGACACAGTCCTGGAATGGGCACATCAAGGTGGCAGCCGGTTGATCCGGGTCCATCTCACACATGGCTGGTGGGAAGATCCGTGGATCAACCCCGATGGGACCGTCAACGAAACGTGGGCCAAGGACTGGGAGCGCTTCTTTGATCAGGCCGCTGCCGATGGGATTTACCTCATCCCCGTATTTGGCGTCTGGGCCGATTGGAACAATGGCACTCCCGATTGGGGCAGCCCACTCTGGCTGTATAACCCGCTGAATGCGGCAAATGGGGGTCCCGTCGAGGCGCCTGGCGAATTGTTTCAACTCGATTCGGCCACGCAACAACTCTGGCTGAAATGGATGAAGACGCTCGTCGAACGCTGGCAAGGGCGTGAAAACATTGTCGCCTGGGAGATCTTCTCAGAAATCAATATCGCTTCTGGCGCTCCCGGCCAGATCGATCCTAAAGGGGGTGTCGCCGAAACTGCCGGAGTTGATTTTACGAAGCGCACAACCGCCGTCATTCGTGATGCTGATCCGCGGCAGCGACCACTTACTCTGTCATTGGCAGGAGTCTATCAGGAAACCGATCAGTGGGCCGAGTTCTATCACCTGCCAGCGCTGGATTTTATCGAGATCCACCCTTACACCGATCAGCTGGATCGGGAACTGATTGCGAATGTATCGCGCCAGCTGGCCAAATATAACAAGCCAGTGTTCATCGGCGAATCCGGCTTATGGTCTTTGAACCGGGCGGATAAAGCCGCGCCAGGCATTCGGCATGCGATCTGGGCGGGAGTGGTGTCTGGAGCGATGAATGGCCGCGCTCTCTGGGATCAGGATGGCTATTCGATTTATTTTTACAATGATCGCACGGAAGCTCTCCGCTTCATGGAAAAATATGCCGCGACCGAACAGGCAGCCGCGAACTTTGCCGGTGACCTGGATGTCAGTGGCTTTAAACCTTTAACCGTCAATTTCCCGGCACGAACAAAAGTATGGGGCGGGGCCATCGGCAGCGATAAAACAATTGTGGGCTGGTTCCGCGATGCGGCATGTGAGCCGCCTGACTGGAATTTGCTTCCTCAGATCTCGGGGCAAACCATCACCATCGTCGCGCCTGGTTCAGCCTCCACCTGGCAAGTGGATTTCTACGATACCCGGACGGGCACGAAGGTTATCGCCTCTACCACGGTCACGCGGCAAGGCGCTGGACTGACGATCTCGTTGCCTGACTTTACCGACGACCTTGCCTTCAAGGCCTACCCCGTAGCTGGAGCGATATCTACCTCTGTCCCGCCACCCGTCACCGATCTCATCGCCGGGCAGTGGATGGGAACCATCACGAATGAGGCCGGTAATTTCTCTACTCGAATTGAATTGTCCATTCAACCGAGCTGCCAGATCGGCCAAGTCTGCGGGACGGTAACGGCACCACAGTTGCCCTGTTCGGGCAAACTGGTTCTGCAAGAAATCACTGGTGACATCTTCGTGTTTATGGAACAGGGGATGCAGGGCGCCACATTTTGCGCTTCCGGCGGCTATGAGTCGTTGCAATTACAAGCCGATGGCACGCTCTCGTTTCGATTCACCTTGACCTCACCGGAGGGTGAGAAAACAAACTCGAGTGGCCGACTGGCCCGGCCATGACTTGGGTTTGTATTTGATTCGATCAAGTCAAGCGCGGATATGGGATGACCTGGCGTTCGCCATTGCCGCGCCGGATGTCACGCACTCACTTAACGTCTGGTGCAGCTTGTTCTTGCCGTTAGTCATTCGCTGAAGTCCACGAACATCCATTTTAGGAGAATTGATCATGAAACGTGTCGTAGCGGTTGTATCAGCGATTGCGCTGGTGTCATTGTTGTTAAGTGTGGCGAGCGCTTCGGCGCAAGGCCCCGTGCCACAAGTCCCCACGGGGTCGGTGGGAACGGCCATAACCTATCAAGGCCAACTCAAAAATGCCAGCGGTCCCGTCACAGGCGACTGTGATCTGCAATTCAGCTTGTGGGATGACACCACAGATGGCAATCAGGTCGGCCCGACCCAAACGCAGTGGAACCATGCGGTCGACAACGGCTTGTTTACTGTTCAGCTGGATTTTGGCAGTAGTGCGTTTGAGGGCAATGCGCGTTGGCTGCAAATTGCAGTGCGCTGCCCGGCGGGGAGTGGGAATTACACTCTGCTCACACCGCGTCAACCGTTAACACCAGCGCCGTATGCCATCGCGGCGGATCGTTTGTCATGGGGCGCGAGCTGGACTGGCAACAGCGGCACTGGCTTCACCGTGTCCGGCGGCGCGCTCGGATTTTACGGCAGCGGTAGCCAATACGGCATTCAAGGCCAAGCCACGGGCAATGCCGACGCGCATGGGCTATACGGCCTCGCCAGTGCCACCTCGGGCTTTGCCGATGGTGTGTATGGCGAAACTTATTCCAAAGATGGATCGGGTGTAGTCGGTTTCAATGCCAGCACCACAGGCGGCATCGGCGTGTTTGGTCAGTCGATGTCGGCGCAGGGTAATGGCGTGTGGGGCACTGGACCAGTCACTGGAACGGTGGGTGAGGCGACCAATACCACCGGCACCAGTTACGGCGTCTATGGCCTCACCAAATCATCGGCAACGGATGCGGCCGGTGTGTACGGCGTAAGCCCGGCGGGCCGTGGTGTGTTTGGCTCGACGAACACCGGGTATGGGCTGTATGGCCTCGCGAGTGGAGCGGGCGGGTTTGGAATGATGGGCTATGCCAGTGCCGGCAGCGGCAACAACATTGGCGTATTTGGACAGTCCAACTCCACCTCTGGTCGAGGCCTGTATGGGCATGCCACTGCCACCACCGGCAATGCCGAAGGCGTAATCGGTCGCTCTGATTCAAATGCCGGTTATGGCGTGGAAGGTTACACCACGGCCATCAGTGGTACCACCTATGGCGTCTATGGTCAGGCCTTTTCGCCGCAGGGCTATGGCGTGTATGGCACTGCGCCAACGACAGGTATAGCGGGCCTTGCTACCTCCAACAGCAGTTTCGCTATCGGCCTATATGGTCAGGGCACTACTGCCGTTTACGGCTCTTCCCCAGCATGGAATGGTGTCGGTGTGTTGGGCTACGCGGATACTGGCGAGAATTCCTTCGGTGTGTGGGGCATCAGTCACAACGGTTATGCGGGCTACTTCACAGGCAAAGTGGAAGTGACCACCAATCTCATTGCGGGTGGCTCACTGGCGGTAGGCGGCAACTTCAGCGCGGGTGGTGTTAAAGCCTTCAAGATCGATCATCCGCTGAATCCTGACCAGCAATACCTCTACCATTATGCGATCGAGGCTCCCGACGTGCAGAATATGTACAACGGTAGGATCGTGTTGGATGCAAAAGGCGAAGCGGTAGTCACACTGCCCGATTATTTCTCGGCCCTCAACGGTGGCGAGTTCCGCTACACGCTCACTGCGATTGGCGCGCCCATGCCCAATCTCTACATTGCCGAAGAAATCAAAGGCAATGCTTTCAAGATCGCGGGCGGTGTCTCGGGCAAGAAAGTCTCGTGGACTGTCTTCGCCCAACGCAACGATCCGTGGCTGCGTGATCATCCGGCGACGGATGTGGTGGACAAGCCTGCCACCGAAGCCGGCACCTACATCTACCCGCAAGGCTATGGACAACCTGAGACGAAGGGCGTCAACTATTCAACGCCGAAGCCTATCGGAGGTCGCTGATGAAACGCGCGATCGGTTTACTCATCCTCATCATGTTGTTGGCTATGATCGTATCGACAGCCTTAGCGCAAGTGGGTAGTGGCTATGACTTGAGTTGGTCCACGATCGACGGCGGCGGTGGTGCCAGCAGTGGTGGCGGTTACACACTCAACGGCACGATCGGTCAAGCGGACGCCGGGCAATCGATCGGAAGTGGAGGCTACACATTGAGCGGCGGCTTCTGGTTTAGCCGCACACAGCGCCAGTATCAGGTGTACCTGCCGCTCGTCCTCCGGTAGTCCTAAGGAACGGGATGGTGTGAGCACGATCCCGTTCCCTTTCCTTATTATCATCTATTCTCTGCGAGGTCAAGCATGAAGTACAAGACATCACTCATCGCGTTGGTCGTCAGCATTGCGTTGTTAATCAGTGTCAGCGGTGTGTTGGCGCAAGCATCAGGCCAACAAATCTCAGCATCGCTCGGCACAGCCTTCACGTATCAAGGCCAACTCAAGAATGCCAGCGGCCCGGTGACAGATACGTGTGATTTTCAATTCGGACTGTGGGATGCCGTTACGAGCGGCACGCTGATTGCCACCGATCTCAATCGCGCGAATGTCAGTGTCACCAACGGCCTGTTCACCACCCCGATCGATTTCGGCGTCAATGCGTTCGAGGGCAACGCGCGCTGGCTGGAGATCGCCGTGCGCTGTCCGGCTGGGAGCGGCTCGTTCACGACTCTGACGCCGCGCCAGCCGTTGACGCCCGCGCCCTATGCGTTGTATGCAGCGACCAGCGGTAATACCACGGCGCTGCAAGGTCGATCGGTTACGACGACGACGCCCACGGCTGGTCAGGTATTAAAGTGGAACGGTGCGCAGTGGTCGCCCGCTGATGATAATGTCGGCAGTGGGGGCAACTTCTGGTCGTTGACGGGCAACGCGGGCACCAATCCCGTGAGCAATTTTCTTGGCACGAGGGATAACGTCGCGTTGACGCTCGGGGTTAGCGGCACGGCGGCACTGCGCCTGCAACCCAATAGCACCTCACCTAACGTCATCGGCGGACATTGGACGAATGCCATCAATTCGGGTGTGGTCGGCGCGACGATCGGCGGCGGTGGAAGTTCCTCTTGGTCGAATTCTGTGCAGGGCAACTATGGCACAGTGAGCGGTGGTCACTCGAATCAAGCCGGAGCAGGTGCGGCAGTGGGGGGTGGTGTCTGGAATAGAGCGAGCGGTTCCGAATCGACCGTGGGCGGTGGCTTAAACAATTCGGCGTCAGGCACGCTGAACACTATCGGAGGTGGCGAGAACAATCGGGTGAGTGGTTATGCGGGCACGGTGGCTGGTGGATCATACGTCACGGTAACAGGCAGTTATGCCGCGATCAGCGGTGGTCGCTACAACTTGGCCAGCGGTCCGTATGCGACTGTCGGTGGCGGTTCTAACAATAGGGCTGATGAAGAATCTGCTGTAATCGCTGGCGGTCGAACTAACAACGCCACGGGTATTTTCAGCGTGATCGCTGGCGGCGAGTTGAACACCGTCAGCCACTCTTACACCAGCGTCGGCGGCGGCTTAGTTAACACGGCCGGCGGCGATACCTCGACCGTGGGCGGGGGTTATCACAACACAGCCGGTGGGCCATACACCTTTGTAGGGGGTGGATACTGGAATTCTGCCAGCATCACAAACTCAACGGTGAGTGGAGGATATTCCAACCTAGCCAGTG
>JAUQXC010000272.1 GCA_030834825.1 Thermoflexales bacterium | reverse complement strand
GTGGGGCACGATCGCCATCTACGGGCTGCTCGCGCTGCTGGTGCTCAACCTGGGCATCTTCTGCTTTTCTTCATCCTTGCCGAAGCGCAGCACCTCGCCGGTATCCGTGATCGCTTCCACGGCCAGACCCAGCGATTGCATTTCCTTGACCAGCACCCGGAACGAGGCCGGGATGCCCGGTTCTTCGATGCGCTCGCCCTTCACAATGGATTCATAGGTCTTCACGCGGCCTTGCACGTCGTCCGATTTGACGGTGAGCATTTCTTGCAGCGTATGCGCCGCACCATAAGCCTCCAACGCCCACACTTCCATCTCGCCGAAACGCTGGCCGCCGAACTGCGCCTTGCCGCCCAACGGCTGCTGCGTGACCAGCGAGTACGGGCCGGTCGAACGCGCGTGCACTTTATCTTCCACCAAGTGCGCGAGCTTCATGATCGTAATCACGCCTACCGTGACGGGTTGATCAAAAGCGTCGCCGGTCTTGCCGTCGTAGACCATCATCTTGCCCAGTGTCGGCAGCGGGTCGCGCAGTTGCAAACTCAGCTGGCTGGCCCGCGCTTTAACCTCATCTGCCGGCGTCTTCATCAAATCCTCGTCGTGCTCCAGCAGCCATAGCCGCAGACAAGCATCCACCGCATTCTTGTTGATCTGCTTCAGCATGTCATGCGCGCGGCCGTCGTTTTCAAACACCAGAATCTGATCCGGATCGAAGCCGTTCTCGCGCAGCCATTCACGCAGCACGATGCGGCGGGTGTACACTTGATCGGTAGTCAACAGATCGAGATCGTAATCGCTGCCTTCCAAGAGAGCCGCCAGATAGAGGCTGCGCACTTCGTCGTCGTCTTCAAATTCTTCCTGTTCATCGGCCCCTTGTTCGCGCAGCCACTCCCAGGCCCGTGTGGTGAACTCATGCCATGAAATATCGATCATCCAGGCGCGGGCCAGTTCGGCTTCAATTTCCACTTCGTCCGCACCGTCGAATACCGGCGTAATCGCGCGGAAGCCCAGGCGATCGGATGCCCAGCCCAAATGGACTTCCAGGATCTGGCCAATGTTCATACGGCCCGGCACGCCCAACGGATTGAGAATGATATCGACCGGCGTGCCGTCTTCCAGGAAGGGCATGTCCTCAACCGGCACGATGCGCGAGATGACGCCTTTGTTGCCGTGGCGGCCCGCCATCTTGTCGCCTTCGGTCAACTTGCGCTTCTGCGCCACCGACACCCGCACCATCTTATCGACGCCGGCCGGCAAGTCGCGATACTCGTCGCGGGTGAAGACCTTGACGTCGACGACCTTGCCATGCTCACCGTGCGGCAGGCGCAGCGAAGAGTCTTTCACTTCGCGGGCCTTTTCGCCGAAGATGGCGCGCAGCAATTTCTCTTCCGGCGACAATTCCTTCTCGCCCTTGGGGGTAATCTTGCCGACGAGAATATCGTTCGGGCCGACTTCGGCGCCGATACGCACGATGCCGAACTCGTCCAAATCCTTCAGCGCTTCTTCGCCAACGTTGGGAATATCGTGCGTGATTTCTTCGGGACCCAGCTTGGTGTCGCGCGCTTCAACTTCATGCTTCTCAATATGAATCGACGTGAACTTGTCATCGCGCACCAGGCGTTCGCTAATCAAGATGGCGTCTTCGTAGTTGCCGCCTTCCCAGGACACAAACGCGCACAGCACGTTCTGGCCCAGCGCCAACTGCCCTTCGGACGTGCTCGACGAATCCGCCAGCACGTCGCCCTTCTTCACGCGTTGGCCCTTGCGCACAATCGGACGCTGATCGATGCAAGTGCTCTGATTGCTGCGATTGAATTTGCGCAGCTTATAATTCTTCTTGCCCTTCTTGGTCTGCAGTTCCACCATGCGGCCCGTGACGCTGGAAATCTCGCCATCTTCTTCCGCCGTCACCACCTGCCCGGAGTCCACCGCGGCCTGCCATTCCATGCCCGTGGCTACGAGCGGAATTTCCGGCAGCAACAACGGCACGGCCTGCGCCTGCATGTTCGAGCCCATCAACGCGCGGTTCGCGTCGTCGTGTTCCAGGAACGGGATCAAGGCGGCTGAAATGCCGACGATCTGGCGCGGAGCAATATCCATGAAGTCCAGCCGCTCCGGCGCTTCGAAGACGAACTTCTCGCCGTAACGCGACGAAATACGTTTATCCTTGAAGCGCTTCTTTTCATCCAGCGGCGCATTGGCCTGCCCGATGATGTAGCGATCCTCAACGTCCGCCGACATATACTCCATCTCGTCGCTGACGAAAGGCACAATCGCGATATCCACGGCCGGCAAGGCCGCGATCTTCTTCGCCAGCGGCTCGTCGATATCCACACCCGCCACGGCGATCTTCTCGTCCGAATCCGGATGCACGACATCGGCGCGCAACATCTGCCCGAGCAACTGTTCGGACTGATTGGACAGCGACTTGATCACACGGCGATAGGGTGTTTCGATAAAGCCGTATTGATTCACCCGGCCATAGGTGGCCAGGCGGCCGATGAGACCGATGTTGGGCCCCTCCGGCGTCTCGATCGGACAAATGCGGCCATAGTGTGAGTGGTGCACGTCGCGCACGTCGAAGCCCGCACGCTCACGGCGCAGACCACCCGGCCCCAGGGCTGACAGGGTCCGCTTGTGGCGCAATTCCGCCAGGGGATTGGTTTGATCCATGAACTGCGACAACTGCGACGAGCCAAAGAACTCACGGATTGCCGCGACGACCGGTCGGATGTTGACCAAAGCGATCGGGGTCATGGCGCCCGCTTCACGGATGCTCATGCGTTCCTTGACCACGCGCTCCATGCGGCGCAGACCAATCCGCAACTTATTCTGGATCAACTCGCCCACGGTCTTGACGCGGCGATTGCCCAGGTGATCGATATCGTCGCCCTGCTCCAGACCGTTGTTGATCTTGATCATGTGCTCGACCAGCTTGACGAGATCGGCCTTGGTGATGGTGCGCAGGGGTGTGCTGAGGCCCAGACGCTGATTCAGCTTATAGCGCCCGACGCGCTCCAGGTCATACCGCCGCCGATCGAACAGCTGCTCGATCAGGTAGCTGCGCGCATTGTCCATGGTGGGCGGATCGCCGGGGCGCATCTTGCGATAGAACTCCAACAGCGCTTCTTCCGCCAACGAGCGCTTGTCACGCGGCGACAGGTTGCCTTCCTGCCGGATCGTCGTGAGAATGTATTGATGATCGGGATTGTTGTCGACGCTCTCGAATAGACGCAGGATCTCTTCGTCCGTACCAGACTTGAGCAGATCGCCGCCGGAGCCGTCGTCGATGGCCGCCATCGCACGCAGCAAAATCGTCACGGGGATGGTGCGCTTACGGTTGAACTTCAACGTGATGTAATCGCTCTTGCGCGTTTCGAATTCCATCCACGCACCGCGATCGGGAATGACCTTGGAGTGCGCCAGCACACGACCCGATGACGGATCGACGTCGGCATCGAAGTACACCCCAGGCGAGCGGATCAGCTGCGAGACAACGACGCGCTCGGTACCGTTATAAATAAACGTGCCATTCTCGGTCATCCATGGAAATTCGCCGAGGAAGATATCGTTGACCACATGCTCGTTGGTCTCGCTGTTTACCAGCGCAACTTTGATGTAGAGACCACGCGCAAAGGTAAGGTCGCGCTCCAGACATTCCTTCTGGTTGAACTTGGGATCCTCGAACCAGAACGACAACCCGAATTGCCGCGCCTCCGGGCCATCGCCGGGGAAGTACAGCTTTAATGAGCCGTTGAAGCTCTCAATCGGCGACACTTCGTCGAAGAGCTCGCGCAGGCCCTCCTCAATAAACCAGTTGAATGAATTCAGTTGAACTTCAATCAGATTCGGCAAGGCGTAGATATCAGGGATACGGGCGTAAGATTTCGCGGCTAATTTCTCTGCCATTCGCTATCTCCTCAAAGATAAATCAGGGTCTAAACGCACAAAAGGGGATCATATCCCCCCAATTGGTCGGATATGTCCCGGTTTTACACATTTTGATGACGTAGCAAAAGACGATTATACAGATGGGGGTTAGTTCTGTCAATCCCTGATTTTTTCGGTTTTGCTGGGAGGCCCATCGAGGCTCACGACGATTACAGCCTGCCACGCATAGTATAATGCATTTTGGTCCAGCTTGCCACAACCCCCTGCCGTTCAGGCCGTCAGCGCTTCTAAAATGCAGTGTTCTT
>JAUQXC010000271.1 GCA_030834825.1 Thermoflexales bacterium | reverse complement strand
ATCGTCGGCAACGAGTCTACGTATAGTTGGGTACAGCACCAGGGGATTGACATCAGAGGGAGCCGCGGGCAAATGCGGCACAACACGATTGCCCTAAATAACAACACCTATGGAATCAGGGTATGGAATGGGGCAAGTGTCGCTCTGACCAACACCATTCTGGTCAGCCACACCGTCGGCATCACCGTCGCGGCTGGGAGCACGGCTACGTTGGAAGGCACGCTTTGGGGCAGCGGCGCCTGGGCCAATGATGCTGACTGGGATGGCGCGGGCACCATCGTCACTGGCACGGTCAACCTCTGGGGCGATCCGCACTTTTCTGACGATGGTTATCATCTGTTGTTTGGATCAGCAGCGATCGACGCCGGCCTGAACGCAGGTGTGATCGACGACATCGATGGCAATGCGCGCCCGCAAGATGATGGTTACGACCTGGGCGCAGATGAAGTATTCGGTCACCACCTTTACTTGCCCCTCATCTTGCGGAATTAACACACACGATCACTTGCGCGCATATCATTCAGGCAGACTCAATCTGGGAAGGAGAGACGTCACACGCAATGGCACTTTCGA
This sequence comes from Thermoflexales bacterium, assembly GCA_030834825.1. GTDB lineage: Bacteria > Chloroflexota > Anaerolineae > Fen-1058 > Fen-1058 > Fen-1058. The sequence continues at coordinate 3,527 of JAUQXC010000271.1, read as the reverse complement.
AATCGCTTTCCAATCGCAATCGACTTTGATCATCTTACCCTACCTACGAAAGGAAACGCAAAAATGAAAACTTCCAAGTTATTCGTCGTGAGCAGCATTGTCGTAACGGTCGTGTCCATGTTGACGTTGACCGTGGGCTTAACTCTGGCGCAAGGATCCGATCAGCCGCAGGGGCCAACCGGCACGACAGCTGTCGTGCCGGGAGCTATTCCTGTTCAAGGGCGGTTGACCGATGCAGGTGGCGCCCCCCTCAACGGCACCTATAACCTGACCTTTCGATTGTACGATGTGGAGACAGGTGGCATTGCATTATGCACAGACACCAATAGCGTGACGGTGCAAAACGGGCTGTTTAGCTCGTGGATCGACTATTGTTATAACGGCGTCTTGTGGGGCCAGAAAATTTGGTTCAGTGTTCAGGTCGTCGGGGATCCAGAGATGACGCCGCGTCAAGTCATCTACCCAGTGCCTTATGCCCTGGGGCTGGTGCCGGGCGTGGTGATTAGTGCGTCACACGCGAGTCCCTTCTCGGTCAAGACCACCTCGTCATCTGGCACAGCACTAGAAGGAATTGCCTCCTCATCGACAGGGACGACCTATGGCGTATATGGAGCGACCAGCTCAGCGAGCGGGTATGGTGGGTATTTCTACAACAATAGCCCTAGCAGCGGTGTTGGCGTATCCGGTATTAGCCTCGGCGGGCCTGGGGTCTATGCGGGTAGTTGGGGGACGGCTCTCCGCGCCACCAGCGCCACTGGCGTCGCCATCGCTGCCGAGGGCACCGGGCGCATTACCAGCACTGCTAAATCATATATTTGGATCAGCGGCAATGACTTGCGGCCCTACCACCAGAGCGACACGACCATTATTGACGCCGACGTAGTAGGTGGCGCAAAGATTTCGCCGGGCGCAACCGTCGGCCCCAAGAACGTGATGCTCCCCGTCACCATTCCGGCAGAACTCTATGGACAAGAAGTGAGGGTTTCTGATCTTGACATCGATTGGGTGGGATCAACTGACTTCGACGGCATCTCGGCCGTCCTGCTGCGCCGCCAAACCGGTGTCTGTGAAACTGCATCATGCTATGCGAGCATTCTACACGATGACACCGATCAAGTCTGCACGGTAAGCGCCCACGCGACCGGCTGCCGGTTGCACTTTGATTTGACGGCAAACAATACCTTATCGGCAGATTCCGGCGTGCTGTACCTGACCATTGCAGTGAATTTTGGCGGCGGCACGGGTTGGGTCGAGATCGGCGGCGTGCGGCTGACGTTGGAACACGATTAGCAAGGAGCCAATCATGAAACGGATAACGCTTCTTCTCTTGTTGATCGTTCTCGTGTTAGCAGTCAATCAGGCCTGGGCGATGTCCTCGACTCATTACAAGCTGGACTGGTTCACACCGTTGACGAGCAGCGGCGGCGGACCGGCCACTTCAGCTCATTACGCGGCCAACTTCACCATCGGGCAAACCGTGATCGGCGCCTCGGCCAGCACAAATTACAAAGTCGGCCTGGGTTACTGGTACGGTGCGCTAGGTGGTTCCAGAGTTTACTTGCCGTTGATCTTGAAGTGAAGCGTGACTTGACCGATCAAGTCACGTCCTGATCGTGTCCTTGTGGACATTCTTGACGATCAGGGGCACAACCGACAAATGAAGAAACCGGGTTTCTCCAGATTAAGCATTCCATTCCACTTGAGAAGTGGAAACCCGGTTTCTGAAGTCGGAAACTTTTAGCAGGAGGAAGAGAAATGATCATCAACACAAAACACCGTTCAATGTGGTTGGCTATGGGGTTCCTGTTGCTGACCATACTGGCCTGCAGTACATCTCAGGAAACGACTCCCACGCCAGCCCCCACTCCTACAACCGCTCAAGTAGCAGAGAACAATCCCACGCCCACCGCTACGACTAACGCACCCGCAACGCCTACGGTCACGGTGGCCCCCGACGTTACGGCCGAGAGTGGCTGCACTCTCAACGCCAGCTACGTTGCCGATGTGACCATACCAGATGACACGCAGTTCGCTCCGGGCGCGGCTTTCGTCAAGACTTGGCGCCTGCGCAACTCAGGTTCTTGCGAGTGGGAGACCGGCTCACAACTGGTCTTCTCCTCCGGTGATCCATTGGGTGGCCCGACCGTGGTGAGTGTGCCGGCTCTCGCTCCCGGCTCCACCCTCGACATCAGCGTGAACTTCGTCGCGCCGAACGCGCCGGGCACTTACCGTTCCACCTGGCAGATGCAAAGTCCTGAAGGCACACGCTATGGCAGCCAGATCTACGCCCAGATCATCGTGCCGGCTCCGGTCACTCCAACGTTCACGCCAGGTCCGGCGGACCTGGTCATCACCAACCTGGTGGTGGATGCCGCCAATCCACAGAAAGGCGCCCCGCTGCACATCGTCGCCACAATTCGCAATCAGGGCAACAGCGTTGCGGCAAACTTCCACTGGGCCTGGCGAATGGTCTCATCCAAGCAGTACATTGAAGCGCCTGACACCCTCACGCTGGGGCCGGGTGAAGAGACCACCGCGCAACTCGAGTTTACCTTCAACAGTCAAGGCAATTACACCACCGATGCCGTCGTGGATTCACGCACCGAGATTGCAGAGAGTGATGAGGGTAACAACGGGCGACAACTGGCCCTCTCGGTGAGCGCAGCGCCATCCGTCGAGCCGACGACACTGACGCTGCACCGCACAGCGCGCAGCGGTGAAGCCACCACCGAAGGCCGGGGTACACGCCTTCGCGCCGGCATTAACTCAGCGGGCAAAGGCTTTCGCGCCTTCCTGGATTTCGATCTGGCGGAATTGCCCGGTCTCGGCGATCAGGCCCAGATACTCGATGCCGATCTTAATCTGCACAACTATTCAGGCGACTGCTTCGAGTTTCTGGGGCCACTTCATATCCATCACGTGAACTATGGCGGCCAGATCAACTCGGGAGATTATAATTCGGGGCCGCAATCCACCGTGCTCAGCGCCGCCTCATCTGCCGACATCTTCAACCCCCTCGACATCACCGCCCGCATCCAGGGCTTTGTGGAACATGAAGGCGCCGGCCATTATCAACTCCGCCTGCAGTTGAAAGGCGACAACCTGGGCAAGGCGTATGCCTGTCTGATGGAGTGGTCTGACGCAACACTGATCGTCAAATACAAACCATAGATTTGAGTGAACAACCATGCTCCGTGTCCTCATCGTCGATGATCAAGCTTCGTTCCGGCACCAACTGCGACAGCTGCTAATCTATGCGGGGTTGGAGGTGGTGGGCGAGGCGAGCGACATCCCAACGGCGGAGGGGCTCGTGCAGTCCCTCCGGCCGGATCTCGCGATCGTGGACATCATGCTCTCGGGCGTCAACGGCCTGGAAGGAACGCGCCGCCTCAAAGCCCTGGCTCCGGCTCTGCGGGTGATTCTGATCAGCGCCTATCGTGATCGAGCTGAGATCTATCGCGCCGCTGCCGCCCAAGTGGGCGCAGAAACATTCATCGCCAAGGATGATTTGGAAGTGGGTGTGGCAC
>JAUQXC010000270.1 GCA_030834825.1 Thermoflexales bacterium | reverse complement strand
CTAAAGAGAAGCGCGACTACCAAGCAAACGACTTTTAATTTCGACAACAATGAGCGTTCCAAAATATGTCTCCTTAAAAGCGAAATTGCATAGCCAACGACAATCATCATAATGCCCCAAACAGTATTAGGCATTTTTGTGGAGCCCTTTGTATATCCGCATCAAGTACGATGTTTCATGCTCTCGGCAGATGCCCAGACTATAAACGTGATGTTCATATTAAAGACAATTCAAAATCCTTTTGTGGGGTCAACGCTAGCAGTCGATCATCAACATCTATGGGGCGGGGCGCTTACATGGCTCGCGGTGCGCCCAACGTATTAAGGATTGATGCGGCGCGGATCGACCGAGACGCCGACAGCAGGCGTAATGAAAGCCGCCGCATAATCCTGAGTTGAACTGAGCCAGAGCGCGGTGAGGCTTGGAAATTCAAGTCACGCGTCTCGTGTGACGAGCCCTTGCGCCAGCGTCGGTGAGGCCCATTGTACTCTCAGCGCGCCGGAAAGGGCAAATGGGGCTGGTGCCACGGGGCGCTCGAAGTCGTGTGCCCGCCCGCGTGAGTCGGGTGAGGCCGTTCCGAGGCAAGCGGTATCGTTGCCGCAGGGCCAGCGCTTCTGCGAGCCACTATCTTGCCAGAGAGTTATCGGATCGAGCTCACTCATGGTGGATGACCTCGTGTGGGGAAAAGAACTGAGCCCCGCAGGAGCAGACGGCCACAAGCGGGGCACCGCAGTGCGCAGCCTCCCCGTGGGACTTCTCGCGGTGGAGTTGTTGAACTGCTAGATGGAGGCATGATCATCGCGGCCTGCTGATCGGACGTTCCGGATGATGAGGTGACGGTGCTGCTCACGGCAAGGTCAACCGAGGTCGGCGGTGTGAGGGGTGCCAGGTTGAGAAGGTCCGTCGCTGTGGGAGGAGTCGTTGTGGTGACTGACTCAGCGCGGGGCATTGACCGGTCCATAGCACTGGCTGGGACAGTGGACAACGAGACGGCCACGCTGGGCGCGAGTTGCTGGCGGAGCGTGGTCAACTGCGCGCGTTGCGCGACGCTCAAGAAGCCGTAGTAGCGCACCTTGACAAAGCCTTTGGGCAGGACATGTTGCAAGAAGCGATGGATGAACTCTTCGGCAGCCACCGTGCAGAGTTTGGATTGACCGCTATCTGACGCGCGGTAGCGAAAGGTGACGTGATCGTTCTCGACCTTGAGCAGGCGACTGTTGCTGATGGCCACGCGACGCACCGGCCCACCCCGCCTGCGGCGGGGACATGGGCAAGATGTAGGGGGCCAAATACTTGAACGCCGTCTCGCCGTTGCCGACGGCCTGGCAACGCACCACCCAATCTTGTTCCCAAACCGTGGCAGGCACGAGGTCGAAGAGCTCGGTCGCGCGCAAGGCATCGCGGAAGCGCGCGCGAAAAATACCAGACAACGCTTTCACGGGAACTAGAAAGTCGTCACGCGCCGGTCGCCACGTTTGATCATCGTCCGCGAGTCCACCAGCGGGGATCAAGTAATGGACGTGTGGATGATAGGTCAGCGTGCGGCCCCAGGTATGCAAGACGCCCACGAGGCCGAGTTGCCCACCGATGAAGCGCGGATCAGCGGCCAAATGTTGTGCCGCTGAAGCTGATGCGCGGAAGAGGAGATCGTAGAGCCGCGCCTGATGGCTGCGTGCCATTGAGCGCAACGGTGCGGGCAAGGTGAAGGTCAGCATGAAGTACGGCACGGGCAGCAGCAAATCGCGTTGTTGTTCGAGCCAGTGTTGCGCCTGCTCATTCTGGCACTTGGGGCAATGTCGATTGCGACACGAATGATACTGGTAGACGGATTGATCGCAATCCGGGCAATGATAGACATGCCCACCCAAAGCTTCTGTCCGGCAGTGTTCAATGGCCCACATCGTGTGCCGATGGCTGGGTAACAAGCGGTCTCCAAACTTGGCGCGATACGCGGGGTCATACTGCCGGAAGATGTCGGCCAGCTCTACCACGGCAGTTCCGCCATGACGCGATTGATCGCTTCGATGGCGCGCTGTTCGGTCGGTTGGGTGAGATGAGTATACAGCGCGGTCGTCTGCGGGGAACGGTGGCCCAGGTAAGCTTGAATCACTCGCAAGTCGACGCCCGCTTCCAGTAAGTGCGTCGCATACGAATGACGCAGCGTATGGACACTGGCCGCCTTCGGGATGCCGCTGGCCTGCAACGCGGCGCGGAAGGCGCGCTGCACGCTGCTCTCATCCATCGGCTGCGTGGCCGAAGCGAGGGACATGCCCGCGTGTGCCGGCGCTGGAAAGAGCCACACCGGATGCCGATGCAGGCTCCAATACTGCCGCAACAACTGCAGGGCACCGCCTGGCAACGGTACATAGCGATCCGGCCCGCCTTTGCCGTGCCGAATATGGAGCAGCTGGCGGGCACTATCCATGTCCCCCACGTGCAGGTAAACACCCTCGCGCAAGCGCAAGCCACAGGCATAAATCGTCGTCAGACAGACGCGATAGCGCGGGCGGTGCAGGCGGCTCAGAATCTCCTGCACTTCCTCAATGCTGAGGACGACCGGCAGTTTCTTTTCGGGCACGGGGCGTGCCAGCTCAAACGTGCGCCAGGTCCGCTGCAGGGTCCGCTCGTAGAAGAACTTCAGGCCGCACAAGGCAATCGTGAACGTGCTGGCCGCGACGTGCTTCTCATTTTGGAGATAGAGCAAGTATTGCCGCAGTTGTTCTTCGCTGATCAGTTCTGGCGACTGGTGGTAGTACTCCGCCATTTGCTTCACGGCGCGCACATACGCGTCCTGCGTCTTGGCCGCGAAGCCATGCAGTTGCATGTCTTCAATCATGCGTTGGCGTAACGGGGTCGAGGTGGTCATGATTATGCTCCTGTCGTGAAAGATGAACTACGACAAGCAGTATAGCCATGACTCAGGTCTCAGTGAACATCAGGGGAAGTGGTGCTACGAGGATCGTCGAGTGCTGCGCGAAGCGCTTAGTTCAACTCGGTCTTGAACACGGTCTTGAGTAGAACGAGTTCTGCATAAAACGCCATTTGGGTGGTTAGGCCGCGACTTTTCTGTATACCGCCTATGTGCAGATTATACATCCATGGTGAAGGAAGGGATAGACGCTATAGATCGGTCGCTTCCAAATGAATCCGCTCATATCTTAATACCTCAAGTCAAACCCGAAAGACTTGCGAGAGTTCCACTTAATCGATACACGTCGGCAGTGCCGTTTGCGATTTCGGAATTTCGACTGTGCCTCGGCCGCCATTTACGCGTACACGGTCACCCGTCTTCAAGCGCTGGGTGGCTTCATTGCAGCCCACTACTGCCGGAATGCCAAGTTCGCGTGCGACGATGGCGGCATGGGATAGCGGCGCACCAACATCCGTCACAATCGCTGCTGCTCGCGGAAAGAGTGGTGTCCAGCCTATATTCGTCGTCCGCGTGACCAGGATTTCTCCGGGTTGCAGCAGATGGCTGTCTTCCACAGAGTCGATGCGCCGTACGACACCCTCTACCTCGCCCGCTGCGCCTGCAAAACCGCTAATGACCTTGGAAGCGGACAGCGGCAGTGAGATGTGGGCATCATAGACATCGCTGCGTCGATGGGGGTCGGTCGCCCAGTGGAATGGATCGAAGCGGCCGCTAATGACGGCGGGATAGGGCGGCAGGGCGCAATAGCGCGCATAGGTTTCTTTGCGCTGCGGCACATAGCGACAGATCGCAACGTCACCCGCCAGCACGATCAACAGCTCGTCGATCGTCAGATAAAACACGTCTTCACCCAACCCGGTGAGTTCTCCGGCACGCAGCGCAAAGGACCGGAGCACGCCCATCACGCGCGTTAGCTCCGAGCGAGCGGCTTCGCGTTGACGGGCCAGTCGGGCTGCTTCAGCGAGTCGGCTTTGAAAGGCTTTAACTTTGCGCGGATAACGCGCACAGAAGCGCCGCCAGGCCGCGTCGAAGTTGGCGCGCTGTTTCTCAAGCAGCGCTTCGACCTCGCTGGGTTGCTGACGATAAGCGGCCAATTGCTGATCCAACCAGGTCGGATCGTCGATCAGTTGGGGCTGGGCCAGCTCAAACTCGTAAGGCCCGCGATGCCCATATTCTTCAAGATAGGCGGCGCGGCTCATTTCGCCGCGCGCTACACGCGCCAGATTTACCAGCGGCCCCAGGCTCGTCAGATAATCTTGACCGCCCAGGTTGGACAACAAGGCGTTGGCGTCAGCATCGCCCACCAGTTGACGCAGCTGCGTCTGTAGGCGCAGCGGCGCGTTCGAGTTGCCCGCGCTCGCCATCGTGGTGCCAAAACAATAATAGGGCCGCAGTTCATCACGCCACACCTCCGCCAGCGCTGTGCCGCTATCGATCTGCCGGATCTGCTCACGCAGCTGGCCGCACCAGGCCGGCGTTTGAGCGACGAACTCGGGAATTTGCCGTCGCAAGGGAGCAAAGCGACGCATGCTGCGCAGGTACAGGGGCATGACTTTGAAGAGTACTTCGCTTATCGAGAAGGGCGCTAGCGAGATCGTGATACCGTCTGGAATCCGCCCCCACCAATCGCCCACGTAACGCAGGGCGACTGGCAACCCGCCCGGCATTCTGGCAAACGGCGCGACCTGAATACTGATAGTGAAATAATTGCGTCCGCCGATGTTACCGCTCGCCGGATAGCGGCTCCACCATTCGTTATAGCCTGCTCCCCACAGCTTGCCGATCGACCACGTCAACAGCGTCATCACGCCGGGCTGGATCTCGGCCGCATTGCCATGGGACCACAAGAAGTTGAAAATTGCTGCCACTTCTTATTGCGCCCTCTCCCTGAAACACTGGAATTGCGTATAATAGCCCCTGTCTTTGGCAACACTTTCGTGAAAGGACAACTATGACTGACGGCTTGACTTTAGTACCTCCCCGACTTGTTCCTCCGCTCGATCCCGATTTTCGTCCTGTTGTCTTAGCGAATCGCGCTTTTCAAAAAGAAGTGGCCGAGGCCGGCGTTGGCGTCCCGCTGGTTTTGGGGCTGGAACGCGCCAATGGCGAGTTGTCCCGCTTTGAGACGCAGGTCTTTCCGTCAGCTCATCCACGCGCCGCCGCCAATTTGATGTACGTGGAACGTTTGGTGAAGTTCCTGTTGTGGCAGCGCGGCGGCTGGCGGGTCTATGTGGGTGGACCGCACGAGATTGGTGAATACATCCAAGCGTGTTATTCGCCCGCGGGGGTGCGCAAGTTCGACTATCACTTCATGGGTGAAGATGTCTACGAGCAGACCTTCACCGTGACGATTTGTGCCGCCGCAGAAGTACCGCCCGTGAATGAGAGCGGGCGCGCGTTGGGCCGCCACCTGGACGGCTGCCGCATCGGTTTCGACCTTGGTGCATCCGATCGCAAGGTCTCCGCCGTGATCGATGGTGAGCCGGTGTACAGTGAAGAGGTGGTGTGGGAACCACGCAAGCAAACTGATCCCGATTATCACTACCGAGAGATCATGACGGCGTTGAAGACGGCGGCGGCGAAAATGCCGCGCGTCGATGCGATCGGTGGCAGCTCCGCCGGGATCTATGTGAACAACCGGGCCATGATCGCTTCCTTGTTTCGGGGCATCCCCAAAGATCGCTTCGACGAAATCAAAGACCTCTTCCTACGCATTCGAAAAGAGTTGGGTGTCCCTCTGGAAATCATCAACGATGGCGACGTGACCGCACTGGCGGGCTCAATGTCCTTGGAAGATAACGGCATCCTCGGCATCGCATTGGGTTCAAGTGAAGCGGCGGGCTACGTCGATATGAACGGTCACATCGTCAGCTGGTTGAGCGAGCTCGCTTTCGCTCCCATCGATTATCGGCCGAATGGCCCACTCGACGAATGGTCGGGTGACATCGGCTGCGGCTCACAGTACTTCTCGCAGCAATGCGTCTTTCGTCTGGCCGCCAAGGCGGGGATCGTCATTCCCAATGATGTAACCGATGCCGAGAAGCTCAAGTTCGTGCAGGAGAAACTTGAGGCCGGGCACGCCGGGGCGCTGAAGATCTGGCAGAGCATGGGCTATTTTATGGGATACGGTGTGGCGCACTACGCCGATTTTTACGAGATCAAACAGGTGTTAATCTTGGGACGCTGCACGTCGGGGCGTGGTGGACAGCTCATCCTGGATGGCGCCGACGAAGTGCTCAAGACCGAGTTCCCCGAACTGGCCGCGCGCATTCACATGCAGCTGCCCGATGAGAAGAGCCGGCGAGTGGGCCAATCGATTGCGGCGGCCAGTTTGCCGCAAATCATCCACTAAGACTTCCGAAGTCTCCGGCGAACCGGAAGTTCGCACGACTTCGGAAGTCTTCTCACGAGGAGAACATCATGCAATTCAATCTCGACACCGCTGAACTGTTCGTGCCCGACGGTCTACCCGTCGACGAAGCCCTGGCGCGCACCACGCATCTTTGCTTCGCCGCGCATCAGGACGATATTGAAATCATGGCCGCCGAACCGATCCTGAAGTGTTTTCAGCAAAAGGATTTGTGGTTCACCGGGGTTGTCGTGTCTGACGGGCGCGGCTCACCGCGCGACGATTTGTACAAAGACTACACCGATGAAGAAATGCGCGTTGTGCGCTTCAAGGAACAGAAGAAAGCGGCGCTGGTCGGCGAGTACGCCGCACAGGTTCTGTTGGACTATCCCAGCAAGTCGATCAAGGATGGTTCCAATCAGCAGGCGGTCGAGGACATCGTCACCCTGCTGAAAGCGACTCGCCCACAAATCGTCTATACGCACAACTTGGCCGACAAGCACGACACACATGTGGGCGTTGCCTTGAAAGTGATTGAGGCTGTGCGCCAATTGCCAAAGGAGGAGCAACCGCAGAAGCTGTACGGCTGCGAAGTGTGGCGCGACCTCGATTGGATGATCGATGCCGATAAAGTCCCCTTTGATTGCTCGGCGCACGAAAATCTGCAGGCGGCCCTACTGGGTGTGTTCGACTCGCAAATTTGCGGCGGTAAACGCTATGACCTGGCGACCCTGGGGCGACGCAAGGCGCACGCCACCTATTTCACTTCGCATGGCACCGATGTGACGACCGGCTTATCCTTTGGCATGGATCTCACGCTGCTGCTGGCTGAGCCGGACAAAGACCCCGGCGTCTATGTGCAGGAATACATCCAGCGCTTTGCGCAGGATGTGGCCGATCGGATCGGCAAATTGCGCTAACGGGAAGCCCAAAAATTGCCGGTTTTCCCGGTGAAAATAGCCGCTCAGGAGCGCCCCGATCGAAGACGATCGGGGTGCCTACGTGTTGGAGAATGCCCTGCTTCAAGGTATAATTAGCGTTGCGTTTTTTGTGTCCCGGTAATGGTTAGGAGCCTTGGAAATTGACAGACGAACTTGAACTCACCGGTCCCGAAGGTGACGGGACTTCCCCCGCTGATAACAACATCGGCCATATCCGTACCATCGACATCGAGCACGAAATGCGAGGAGCCTATCTGGATTACGCCATGAGCGTGATCGTGGCGCGCGCCTTGCCCGATGCGCGTGACGGATTGAAGCCGGTGCATCGCCGGATCTTGTACGCGATGCATGATATGGGGTTGCGCTCGAACTCAGGGTATAAAAAGTCCGCCCGTATCGTGGGCGAAGTGTTGGGCAAGTATCACCCGCATGGCGATGCCGCGGTTTATGATGCGATGGCACGCATGGCGCAGGACTTTTCCATGCGTTATCCGCTGGTCGACGGGCAGGGCAACTTCGGCTCGATCGACGGCGACGCCCCGGCGGCCATGCGCTACACTGAAGCGCGCCTCGCCGCGATTGCGGATGAGCTGCTGATCGACATCGACAAAGATACGGTCAATTGGACCGACAACTTCGACGCCACGTTGAAAGAGCCGGCGGTGCTGCCCGCCCGCTTGCCCAATCTGCTGCTCAACGGTTCTTCCGGTATCGCCGTCGGGATGGCGACCAACATTCCACCGCATAATCTGGGTGAAGTGTGCACGGCGATCAACTACCTCATCGCGCGCTGGGAGCAGATCGTCGAAGAGCGGCGCGTAGCGGCGGTCCAATCCGGCGCGCCGTGGGATCGTGAAGTGGAATTGCAGCTGCTCAACGATTTGGCGTACTCTGCGGAAGACGGCATCACCGTCGATGACTTGTTGCAGTTCATCAAGGGGCCGGACTTTCCCACCGGCGGCCTGGTCCTGGGGCGCGAAGGGATCCTCAATCTTTACGCCACCGGCAAGGGCCGCATCGTGATGCGGGCCGTCTCACAGGTCGAAGAGATGAAGGGCGGCCGCTACCGCATCAATGTGACCGAGATTCCCTATCAAGTCAATAAGACGGCGCTGATCGAACGCATCGCCGAGCTGGTGCGCGACGAGCGCATCGACGGCATCTCCGATTTGCGCGACGAGTCCGATCGACACGGCATGAGTTTGATCATCGAACTCAAGCGCGGCGCACAGCCCCGGACGGTGCTGAATCAACTGCACAAGTACACGCCGCTGCAAAGCACTTTTGGCGCACAGATGCTGGCCCTGGTTGACGGACAGCCACGTTTGCTCTCGCTGAAACGCACACTGCAAATCTACATCACCCACCGGCACGAAGTGATTACCCGGCGCAGCCAGTTTGAACTGGACAAAGCGCGCGCCCGGGCGCACATCCTGGAAGGCTTGCGCATCGCGTTGGCCAACCTGGATGCGGTGATTCAAACGATCCGCGAATCGCCCAACGCCGAAGCCGCCCGCACCCGCTTGATGGATCGCTTCCATTTGAGCGAAGTGCAGGCACAAGCGATTTTGGATATGCAGCTGCGCCGCCTGGCCGCGCTGGAACGCCAGAAGATCGAGGATGAATATCAGGCTGTGATGGCGACCATTGCGCTCCTGGAAGATTTGCTGGCGAATCCGCGCAAGATGCTGGGCTTGATCAAAGATGATCTGGCCATGCTGCAGGAGAAGTTTGGGGATCAGCGCCGCACGCAGATCACGGCCGATCAGGCTGAAGAACTCTCGCTGGAAGATCTGGTGGCAGACGAGGAAGTGCTCATCGCTTTAACGCAGCGCGGGTACATTAAGCGGGTTGCCTCCAAAGCTTATCGGGCGCAGAAGCGCGGCGGGCGCGGGGTGACCGGCATGCAGACGCGTGAAGAAGATGTCGTGGAGACGATCTTTGCCACGCGCACGCTGCATCACATCCTGTTCTTCTCGGACAAGGGCAAGGTCTATCACGTGCGAGCCTACGAAGTGCCGGAAGCCGATCGGGCGGCGCGTGGCGTACCGCTGGTGAATCTGATCAACCTGGCCGAAAACGAGAAGATTACGGCGGCATTGTCCGTGCGCGAATTCACGCCCAACTCGTTCTGCACCATGTGCACGGTCCACGGTCGCATGAAGCGCGTGAACATGACCGAGTTCGAGGCCGTGCGCCCCAGCGGCATCATCGCTATCTCGCTGGAGCGGGGCGACATGCTGGGTTGGGTGCATGCCACCAACGGCACACAGGACGTCATCATCGTCAGCGCGCGCGGGCGGGCCTTGCGTTTCCGCGAATCGAAAGCCCGCACCATGGGCCGCACGGCCGGCGGGGTGGGTGCTATCCGTTTGCGCGAAGGCGACTACGTGGCCAGTATGGATGTGATCGTGCCTCGGGGCGAGCTGCTGGTGGTCACTGAAAAAGGCTATGGCAAGCGCACGCCCTTGATCCAGTATCCGGTCAAAGGCCGCAATACCGGCGGTGTGCGCACGATTGCTGATCGGTACGAAGAAACCGGCCCCATCGTCGCAGCGCGCGTGGTGATGCCGGAAGATGAGATCACCTTGATCTCGGCGGGCGGCATCGCGTTGCGCACGGCGGTGGAAAATGTGCGCGCGGCCGGACGCTCCACCTTGGGGGTGCGCGTCATTTCACTGGACGATGGCGATCGATTGGCCTCGCTGGCGCGGCTGGAAGCGAATCCCGAAGAGAATGCACGAGCCGCGGCTGCGGCCACCCCGCAGGCCGATGTGGCGGTGGAAGAAGAAGAGGAAGAGGTCGAGGAAGAAGCAGCGGATGAAGTGGATGAAGCAGAAGAGGAAACAGTAGAGACCGTCGAATGATCACCACGACCATCTTGAAGGCGGGTCCCGGACAACTGGTTGAATACTTGCCCGATCTCGATGTGGAAGCTTTAGCCGAGACGCTGGTGGCGTTTGCTAACGGCGACGGCGGCACGGTTGTGATGGGCCTGGACGAGCACGGCAAACCGACCGGCCGCGTGTACCCCGAAGATGTGGAGAGCGCACTGCGCCGGGCCGAAATCAAGTGCCGTCCGCCGATTCACACGGGCTGGGAGCAGATCGAGCTGGCAGGTGCTGCGGTGATCGCCGTCAGCGTGCCACGCAGCGCCGAGCTGCACTCGATGTCTGATGGCCGCGTTGTCATTCGCATGGGCGCTGAAAATCGTCCGCTGGCCGGGGATGCCATTCGGCAGTTGGCTGCGACCAAGAGCAGTGGCGAGTTTGAGATGGAGGTGGTGCCGGGGGCACGGCGATCTGATCTGGACGACGAGGTGATAGCGGAGTACCTGACCAAGCGTGAAGAGCGCCAACGCAAGCGTGTGACCGCCACCCCCGATGAATTGCTGCATGAGATCGGGGCACTGGACATACAGGGAAATCCCACCGTCGCCGGCCTGCTCTTGTTCGGACGGAATCCACAGCAGTTTCTGCCGCAGACCGGACTGGTCTTTGTGAAGTTCATCGGCACGGAGCCGCGGGGTGAAGGCGGGCTGCCGGGTTACGGCCGGCGCGAGGAGATCACGGGACCACTGGCGCGCGTCATCGAAGGCGCCTGGGATGTCGTGTGGGAAGAGATGCACGTGGGGGCGGTGGTGAAAGGGCTGGAGCGCGAAGAACGCACGGAGTATCCGCCGTTTGCCGTGCGTGAATGCCTGGTCAACGCAGTGTGCCATCGCGATTATCGGTTGAAGGGCCGGCGGATCGAGATTCGCATGTTTGCCGATCGGATGGAAGTGATCAGCCCCGGCGGCCTGCCTGGGTTCATCACGGTGGATAATCTGGTCGAAGAACATTTTTCGCGCAATCCGCGCCTGGTTTCCGGTTTGTTTCAGTGGGGCTACATTGAAGAACTCGGCCTGGGCATCGATCGCATGATTGAAGAAATGACGCAGGCCGGACATCATCCGCCACAGTTCAAGGCGCTGCCCTACTCGTTTACCGTGACGTTGTCCAACATCAAAGAACGGCGCGCGGTGCCGCACTGGGAAAAGACCATGAACGAACGGCAGGCGCGGGCGCTGACCTATTTGCGCGAGCGGGGACAGATCACCAATCGAGAATATCAGCAGCTCTGTCCGGACGTTTCGGCGGAGACGCTGCGACTTGATCTCTCCGATCTGGTGGATCGCGGAGTCGTGATGCGCATTGGGGCTAAAAAAGGCACCTATTACATTCTCAAATAGGGTAAACACGTGACACCCATTCTTTTCGGACTGCAGGCTCCCGTGGTCGTGTCACTGGGCACGGCGCTGGGGTACTTTATTTTGATTATGCTCGTCATCCAGCGACGTGGCTGGTCCGAGTGGCCGCTGCGCACGATGATCCTCTATCTGGCGCTGTCGGTCTTGTTGAGCGTGGGGCTTAGCCTGACGCTATGGCTGGGGCTGCGTTCCGATGTCCCGCAAATCGGAGAACGCCTGGCTGCCGATCTGCTGACCGCCTCGGCGCCGCTGGTGGTTGCGCTGACCTTGATGTTTGTCTCACGTCCCGGCGCCAAGTGGGTGGCCCTGGTCGGACTCTTCTGGCTGGGCTTCGTCATCGCGGTTGACTTCAATCTGTTTGGTTTGCAGCAGGCGATCCTGGGCACGCTACCCGCGGCAGCGACGGATCCGATGAAGCCTCTGCGCGCGGCGGGCTGGGCGGGGTTCAGCGCCGGCACCTTGATGTTGATCCTCGTCGATTTCCTTCAGACGCGTCGTCCCCTGCATCGTAATCGCATTTTGTTCTGGCTGCTGGGCCTGCTGTTTTTGCTGTTGGGTGAACTGCTGATGTGGTTGGACAAGGCCGCCTTCATGGTCGACGTGAATCAAATCGGCGTGGTGCTGCGGTTTAGCGGTGCGGTGATTTTGACAATAGCGATGATCAGCTATCACCTGCCGGTCCTGCGCACTGTGACGCGGCAGTTGCTGTCCGGCACGCTGACCACCTTGTTTATCGGCGGGTTGATTTTCCTGGGGATCATGACCGTGCTGACGGTGGCCCAGCAGGAGGTTACGCTGGGCGCGCTTGTCGCCGCGGTGACGACGGCGATCGTGCTGGGCGCCGTCATTCATCCTCTGCGTCTGCTGATTGCCCGCCTGATTGAGCGGGTGGTGTATTCCGGGCGTTACAATCCCGCGCGCGCGCTGCGCGACTATGGCGACGCGATTAACAACATCGTCGATCTGAACACGCTGTCGACGGTGGCTGTGGGCATCATTGCCGAGGCGCTGGACGTACGACGCGGCTCGTTGATGCTGATCAATCAGCGCGAAAGCCAGCCGGTCATTGACGTGGTGATCATGGAAGGCATGGGGGCGCTGACGCTGCAGGTCGCCGAGTTTTCGCAGACCAGCCCGATCGTGCACTATCTAACCGAAGGTGCTAAACCACTCACGCAATATGAAATTGATATTTTGCCGGAGTATCGCCCGGCGCCCATCCCCGAACGCTACTGGCTGCATTCGTTGGAGATGGAAGTGTACGTGCCGATTCGGGACAAAGAGAACCTGGTCGGCATCTTCGCCTTTGGCCGCAAAGAGTCGGGCGAGCCGTACTCGACACAAGACCTGGACGTGTTGATGACGGTGGCGAATCAGACGACCGTGGTTCTGCAAAACGCGCGGTTGGTGAGTGACTTGCGGACGGCCAACACGTCGATTACACAGCTCAACGCGGAATTGACCGAATCCAACCGGCGGCTGGAGAAGCTCGACAAGGCCAAGACCGACTTCATTGAGATCGCTTCGCACGAGCTGCGCACGCCCTTGACGCAGGTGCGCGGTTATTCAGATATCCTGGCGGATATGGTGCAGCAGGGCGGCTTTGTGGCGGCGCATATGAATCAGATCAGCCAGGGCATCACGCGCGCCAGCGTGCGGCTGGAACAGATCATCTCGGCGATGCTGGATGTCTCGCGCATCGACGCGCAAGCCCTGGATATCCGGACCGCGGCGATCTCAGTGGCGGCGGCTGTGAAGATGGCGGTCGATAACTACAAAGAGGCGATCCGCGATCGCAAGATGAACGTCCAGGTCGTCGACTTGGACGGCCTGCCGCCTGTCCAGGGCGATCTGCAACGCCTGTGTCAGGCCTTTGGCAACCTGATGGGCAATGCGATCAAATTCACACCCGATGGCGGCAACATTATCGTCAGTGGCCGCACCCTGGAAGACAGCAGCAATGGCCGTTCCCAAAGATTTGTTGAGGTGATGTTTGCCGACATGGGTATCGGGATTGATGCGGCTGATCAAAAGTTAATCTTTGAGAAGTTTTACCGGGTGGGCACGGTGGAGTTGCACTCGACGGGCACCACCAAGTTTAAAGGTGCGGGGCCGGGGCTGGGGTTGCCGATTGCCAAGGGTGTCATTCAAGCGCATGGCGGGAAAATCTGGGTGGAGAGCGCCGGCCATGATGAGACCCGCCTGCCAGGCAGCACGTTCCACATTGTGCTGCCCGTGGCCATGCCACCCGCCTCCGGCAGCACCGGCCCGCTGCGCGGCAAGGTCTCCTAAAACAAAATCTCCCGCCGGGGTTAGGCCAACGGGAGATTTTGTTTAGTTTTTACTTTGCGGCGGTGGATCGAGTGCCAGGGCGAGTGCGCCCAGCAGCCCCACATCACCGCTGAGCTGTGCGGGAACGATCGGGCACACGTAAGCCGGATCCATGACATGCCGGCTGACGGTATCCCGTACCGGCTTGAACATCCGCTCGCCCAAATTGCTCACGCCGCCGCCAATCACGACGATCGAGGGATTGTAGCTGTGCAGAAAGGACACCACGGCCATGCCCAGCGCGTAGAATGAATCGTCGAGCACGGTATTGGCCAGTGTATCACCTTGTTCAGCGGCACAGGCTATGGCCTCGACGTTGATGGCGTCAAGATTGCCCGACACGATGTCTGTCACCTGGCTTTTTTCTCCAGCGGTGAGGTGTTCGCGGACTTGCCGCACCAAGCCCGTACCGGAAGCGATCGCTTCGATGCATCCCACGCTGCCGCACTGGCACGGGCTGCCGTGGTAGTCCACTTTTACGTGGCCCAATTCACCCGCCAGGCCGCGACTGCCCACCAGCAAGTGCCCGCCCATGATCACCCCACCACCGATGCCGGTGCTGACCGTCAGATACACGACGTGACTATGGCCGCGTGCTGCGCCGTAACGCCATTCGGCCAATCCGGCCAGATTCGCATCATTGCCAATGATGACGGGCACTTTGAAAATAGCCTGCAACCAATCACGCAGCGGCAGATTCACGAAGCCGGGGATATTGGGAGCGAGAAAGATCACGCCCGTGAAGGGATCGACGGGGCCGGGCGCCACGACACCGATGCTCATCACCTTGCCTTTGGCAGGCCAGACTTCGCGCAGCGATTCGGCGATGCGCTCGACGACGGCATTCGCGCCTTCTTCTGCCCGCGTAAATTGTTCCGTGCGGGCTTCAATTGCTCCATCGGCGCGACAGCGAGCGGCGCGGATGCGAGTACCACCTAGATCAACCGTTAAATAGACTTTATCCATAAGTGCCTGGCTCCTGAAAGAACAGTGTGAGTATACTCAAAAATCGCTAACCGACAAGGCGCGTGTAGCGCACACACCTTGTGCAGCATACGGTGTGTGCCTGGTCCAGGTAAAGGCCAGTGTGTCGCGGGAGAAGCGGGCAGTGCTATTGGGTCACCACGGTCATAACCTAACACAGCTGTCTACGCTGCCCGGTCAGGTCGATCTTGCCGAGGCTACAGAAGTGGTGGAGAATTAGGCGACGCGGGATAATGGCCTCACTGGTGTCCAACGTCTCTGTCATTCGCTTCAACCACAGGAAAACAACGATATGGCATTGATCAGTCTTCAAGCAGTGAGCGTGGGATTTGGCGGGCCGCGGCTGCTTGAAAAGGTGAATCTACAAATCGAAGCTGGTGAGCGCGTGGGTTTATTGGGCCGCAATGGTGTGGGAAAGTCCACGCTGCTGAAGCTGGTTAACGGCGATTTTCTTCCTGACAGTGGAACTGTCGCGCGTCAACAGAACCTGCGCGTGGCCTATCTTTCTCAGGAAGTGCCCCAGGAATTCGCGGGGCGTGTGGCTGACATCGTCGCCAGCGGATTGGAATCCCTGTCGGCTGCGCTGGCCGAAGAACACGCCGAGAACGAATGGCAACGCCAGCTTCGAGTTCAGCAGGTGCTCTCCCGCATGCAGCTCGATCCCGCCGCGCCGTTTGAAGTTTTGTCCGCGGGCCTCAAGCGCCGGGTGGTTCTGGCGCGTGGCCTGGTCAGGAACCCCGAGCTGCTGCTCTTGGATGAACCGACCAATCACCTTGACCTCGACGCCATCGACTGGCTGGAAGACTTTCTGAAGCGTTGGAGCGGCACGCTGCTGTTTGTCACGCATGACCGGGTCTTCCTGCAGCACCTGACCACGCGCATTGTGGAGTTGGATCGCGGCCAGCTGTTCGATTGGAATTGCGATTACCCCACTTTCCTGCAACGCCAGGCAGCCCGGCTGCAGGCCGAGGAGGCGCAAAACGCCACCTTCGACAAAAAGCTGGCGCAGGAGGAACAGTGGATCCGCCAAGGGATCGAAGCGCGCCGCACCCGCAATGAGGGACGGGCGCGCGCGCTCAAACGCCTGCGCGAAATTCGCCGTGAGCGCCGTGAGCGGGCCGGGAAAGCCCGCATGCAAATTCAGGCGGACAAGCGCTCTGGCCGATTGGTGATCGAAGCGGAAAATGTCAACTATGCTTTTGGAGACCGGCCGATTGTATGCGATTTTTCGGCGACCATCCAACGCGGGGATAAAGTCGGGATCATCGGTCCGAATGGATCGGGCAAGACCACCCTCTTGCGCCTCCTGATGGGAGAGCTGATCCCCCAGCAAGGAGAAATCCGCCACGGCACCCACGTTGAGATCGCCTACTTTGACCAACTCCGCGTCCAGCTGGATGAGAATGAATCTGTACTGGAGAATGTCGGTCAGGGGCGCGATACCATCCTCCTCAACGGCAAGCCGCGAAATATCATTGGGTATTTGGCGGATTTCCTTTTCACGCGTGAACGCGTCAGAGCGCCAATCAGTGCGTTGTCAGGCGGAGAACGCAATCGCCTGTTGCTGGCGCGGCTATTCGCACAGCCGGCGAATCTGCTGGTGTTGGACGAGCCGACCAACGACCTCGATCTGGAAACCCTGGAAGTTCTGGAAGACCTGTTGCTGGATTACAGCGGCACGCTCCTCCTGGTTAGCCATGATCGGGCTTTCCTGAACAATCTGGCGACCAGCACGTTGATCCTGGATGGGACCGGGCAGGTGACAGAGCTGATTGGCGGATACGACGACTGGCAGAAACAAGCCGAACCCATCGACCGGCTTGTCTCAAAACCGATCAAATCCGCTGCCAGCCCCCTGACGGAATCAGCTACTGAAGCTGGACTTACGCCCCGCAAGTTGAGTTACAAAGAGCAGCGCGCGTTCGAGGCGCAGCAACGCGAGCTCGCTGAGCTGCCACACCAGATCGAAGCACTGGAAGCCGAACAACATCGCTTAGCGGCGGCTATGGCGGCCCCGGCTTTTTATCAGCGCGATAGTTCCGAGATTGCGCAGGCCGTTCAGCAACTGAAGGATTTGGAGGAGGCCTTAGCCGCCGCTTACCGACGTTGGGAAGAACTGGAGTGTTGATCATGCTCTTACCGCTCGGTGCAGTTCGATCCAGCGGTTGCGATTGACTTGCAAATGGTATCGTGTATGATCAGGCGAGTCCATCCAGTGCGAGGCAAATGCCCCTGATGGAAGAACCCAAGCCAACCGCAAACAAAACCTATCACTATCCCGCACTCTATCGGGTGGCCGCTTTGTTCAGCACCTGGTTGTTGGGGGTGATCGTGGTAGGCTCGGCGATTGCCGAAGTTGAGGCGATCAAGAATAGTCGCGCCGATGCGGTGCTGCATCTCGTCGGCTTTGTGACGGGGATCCTGCTGATCTTCTGGGGACTGGACTTCGCCACCCGATCGATCACGACGGCCCCCGAGGGCTTGCACGTGCGCTGGCTGTTGCGCCGATCGTGGGTGCCGTGGCCTGATGTGCTGGAGTGGCGCTATCTGCCGTTGAGCTTGATCCACCTGCGTTTTCGGCAGGGCCGGGGTCTCTATCTGTGGCCGTTAATGGAAGATTACCTGGAATTGTTAAACGAGATCGATACGCAGCGCCGTGACCGGCTGCTCCGGGGATGAGGTGGAGGGATGCCCAAATCTAATGCGGTGTTCAACGCTGAAGCGAAACAAGTGCTGAGTGTGAAGTGGAAAGACGGATCGACGAGCGAGATTCCCTGGACGCAGCTCCGTGCTGCCTGTCCGTGTGCCGAGTGTGCCAACTTGCACGGCGATGCCGATCCCCTGCGGTTGAAACTCGCGCCGAATACCCACCTCGTCAGTGTGGCTTACGTGGGCAACTACGCCGTGCAGCCACGGTGGGGTGATGGGCACAACGCCGGTCTCTTCACCTGGAACTATTTGCGTGAACTGGCCGGTTTACTGACCGCGCCGCAATAAAGGCCTCCCTCATGACCAACGACGATCTCACGCCCATCCGGCGCCAATACTTGCAACTTAAGAGTCAGTACCCTGACTCAATTTTGTTTTTCCGGCTGGGCGACTTCTATGAAACCTTCGACGGCGATGCCGAACTGATCGCGTGCGAGCTGGACCTGGTCTTGACCTCGCGTCCGGTGGGCAAGGGGCAGCGTGTGCCGCTGGCCGGCGTGCCTTACCACGCTGCCGATAACTACATCGCGCGCTTGATTGAGAAGGGCTATCGGGTGGCCGTGGCCGAACAGCTGGCCGATCCTTCGACGGTGAAAGGCATCGTGCCACGCGATGTGACCCGCGTGGTCACCCCGGGCACAGTGATCGAGCCGGAACTGCTCGACGAGAAACGCCCCAATTATCTGGCCGCGTGGCTGAGCGACGGGCAGCACGTGGGCTTTGCCTACGCCGATGTCACGACCGGTGAGTTTGCTGCCACGCAGATCGAAGCGATCGGCGCGGGCGAGCAGGAGTTGCTGCGGGTCGTCCCGCGTGAGTGCCTGGTTCCAGCGCACGATGAGAAGAGCCACGAGCCGGTGATCCGCCCTGCCGTCAACTCTGCCCCCATTCGCTTCACACCTTTTGCCGCCTGGCACTTTGAATCTTCCCAGGCGCGGCAAGGCTTGCTTGATCACTTTCAGGTGACGAGCCTGGCGGGCTTTGGGCTGGATCGTAAGCCGTTGGCCGTGCGGGCCGCGGGAGCGGTGGTGCACTATCTCAAAGAGACGCAGGCGGGAACGTTGGCGCAATTTACCAGTTTGCATGCGTATTCCACGAGTGAATTCATGGCGCTCGACCCGGCCACGCGCCGCAACCTGGAACTCACCGATACGCTGCGCGGTCAGGATAACCAGTTCTCGCTGCTGGGCGTGCTCGATCACACCCGCACGGCGATGGGCAGCCGCTTGCTGCGAGCGTGGTTGTCGCAACCGCTGCTCGATCGATCGGCGTTGGACGAACGGCTCGATCGGGTGCAGCGGTTCTGCCACGAGGCGCTGCTGCGCGCCAAAGTGCGCGAGTTGTTGAAAACGATCCCCGATCTGGAACGCGCCGTGGGTCGCGTCATCAGTGGGCACGCGGTGCCGCGCGATCTGATCGCGATCCGCGCCACGCTGCAGATCGTTCCGAACCTGGTGAAAGTGTTGGAAGCAGCGCCAGGCTGGTCGCTCGACCCTGCCCCCGCTGTGCTCGAGCTGCTCCAACAGGCGCTGGTGGAGCAGCCGCCGAGTTCACCGCCGGGTATCATTCAACCGGGCTTCAGCGCCGAACTCGATGGGGTACTCGGTGCCTCGCGCAATGCCAAGGAATGGGTGGCCAACCTGGAACGAAGCGAGAAGGAGCGCACGAGCATCAAGTCGCTGAAGGTGGGTTACAACAAGGTCTTCGGCTACTACATCGAAGTGACCCACGCCAACACGCAAGCTGTGCCCGAGAACTACATTCGTAAGCAAACACTGACCAATGCCGAACGCTACATCACGCCGGAACTGAAGGAATACGAGACGCTGATCCTGAACGCCGATGAACGGCTGATCGAGATCGAGCAGCGCTTGTTCAAGGAACTCTGCGCGCAGGTTGCGGCTCGATCGAATGTCTTGCTCTCAACGGCGCGTACCATCGCGCAGATCGATGTGGCGGCGGCGTTGGCCGAAGCGGCGGCTTTGAATCGCTACGTGCGTCCTGAATTGACCGATGAGAATGCATTGCACATTGTGGGTGGACGGCATCCCGTGGTGGAGCAGGCATTGAGCGAGACGCGCTTTGTGCCGAATGATGTCACCTTCGATGAAGAAGCGCGCATCTTGATCATCACCGGCCCGAATATGTCGGGAAAAAGTACGTATCTACGGCAGGTGGCCTTGATCGTATTGATGGCGCAGATCGGATCGTTCGTGCCGGCCGATCGGGCGCAGATTGGCCTGGTCGATCGCATCTTCACGCGCATTGGCGCACAGGACGATATCGCCACGGGGCAATCGACCTTCATGGTGGAGATGGTGGAGACGGCCAACATCCTGCATCACGCGACGGCGCGCAGCTTGATCGTGCTGGACGAGATCGGACGCGGGACCAGTACGTATGACGGTCTGTCGATCGCGTGGGCGGTGGTGGAGTATATTCACAATCATCCGCGCTTGCGCGCCAAAACCTTGTTTGCCACACATTATCACGAACTGATTCAGCTGGCCGAGCATCTGCCGCACGTGCGCAATTACAACGTCGCCGTGGCCGAGGAAGGCGACAAGGTGGTGTTCCTGCACCACATCGTGCCGGGTGGGGCAGATCGCTCGTATGGCATTCATGTGGCGCAGCTGGCGGGCCTGCCTAAGCCCGTCATCCGCCGCGCTGAAGAACTGCTGGAGGAATTAGAGCAGGGCCAACGCGATCACGCGGAGCGGACGGCCGCGGCTCCAGAGGACGGGCCGTTGCAGCTGAGCCTGTTTGGTGGAAAGAACCCCGTCTTGGACGAATTGGAGAAGCTGGATGTCAATGCGCTCTCGCCACTGGAGGCGTTGAACAAGTTGTTTGAATGGAAGAAAAAAGCAGGCTAACGGGAACAACAGAACGCCAGCCATCGAAGTCCGGTTTACTCGTCCGTGAGTTGATCGAGATAATGGAGACTCTGTGTCATGGTGATCACGAGCGGAACCAGCGCCACGATGGTCATGCCCAGGGCATAGCCATCGATGGTGAGGCCAGGGACACGATACAGCACCGCCGCGCCGATCGCCGCACTGAGGCCGCAGATTAACAGGCGCTTGCCGAAATAGGCATTTACCTCATACCAGATTTTTGGATCGCTCAGGGTGCGTTTGGTGCGAAAGCCGTACCAGTAATTAGGCTTGACACGTCGTAGGATCAGCGGGATGGCGATGCCAGCCAGCACCAGCCCTGTACCGGCGAAAACGAGCGCAAGCAGTGTAAAGGGGTTCATGCCACTGATTTTACACCAGAGCAGTCCACCAGAAAATAGGTCTTTTGTTTGTGTCTACTTGCGTTGAGCGGAGGGCTTCTTTGAAGCTGAGACGTTGCGCTTGTTTTTCTTCTTCACGGGCAGAGGCAACTCTCGCGCGGTGACTTTGATCAATTCAGTCAGCGCTTCGCGGTCTTCCAGCATTTCGGCTGAGATCAAGAAGCACGGCTTGGCGCCGGGGTACGGGCTGGCCTCCGTGACTGCGTCCAACAACGCCCTTCCGCCTGCGGTTGGTTTGACGAAGAGTTGATCGTCGCAGACGAGGGCGACCATCTTCCCACCACAGTAAACGCCGTATTCGCCAAACATCTTTTTGGCTGAGACATCACCGGCTGGTGCAATTTGATCGACGATGAAATCAACAATATTTTGACTTGAAGCCATGGGAACTCCTTGAAGGTATCCTGCGCGCGGACAACCCCACAGTTTGTTCCCGCGTGCAGGATAGATGGCCCGTCGGGATGAGACGATTTCACGATGATAGCATATCCCGTGATGTGAGGGCAAATGATGGTGGCTGCTTGGGGCCAGCACGCCCTTACCTTGGCGTGGCAAAAAAAGACGGGCGTGATCACTCACGCCCGTGTGCCAGCGATGTTTGCAAGATTGACTAATTTCGCATGATCACCGGCAGATAGACGTTGTACTCGCCCAGCCCACACCAGAATCCGGCGCAGAGCTCGTCCGGTGGGGCATTGAATGTTCCCACTACGGCCTGACCGACCGTGGCGTCCAGGACGTAATGTCCCATGGCAGAATGCCCCCCTCCACCGCCGATGACATGGCGGGAGATCTCGATCCCGCCGGCGGCCAAAACTGTGCCGGACAATAAGCCCAGGGCTACCACGATCAGACCGACTACGCCGAGCTTGCTCGTCAGAAGTTGTTTCATCGCATACCTCCTACTGGAGTGTAACCAACATCTGGATGACGCCGACGCCTTCCTCAAGCGTTCCCAATGCTTTGCCGACGATGGTGCCGATCCGTGGATTAGGGCCGGCCTTCATCGCGTGACCGGGAGTGGATGAAGTCACGAGTAAATCGCCGAGGAAGATCGGGCCGTTTTCGGCGCTAACCTTGACCGGAACCTGTCCTACCAGCGCCAACAAGGGACGCGTATCAGTGCGTTCGGCGGTGTCATCCTTGGTCAGGTCATTGTTGTTCAGCGTGATGGCCGGGTTGGTCGAGACAACACCGGCTGCCAGGGTGGAGTAGGCGGTGCGGCTCAAGCGGAACTGGCCGGGGTTTTGCGGGTCAATCTCGACTAGGTCGCCTGGCGAGAGGCTCTCACTCACCTCAATTCGCTCGGCCATGCCGGCGCCAACGCCGGCGTTGAAGCACCCGCTTGCCAGGCCGCAGTTATAGGAACCATCGGCGTAGACATTGCCGCTATTGCTAACCTTGAATCGTAGGCTAAGCAAAGATCCGTCGCCGTTCTGATCCTCCCAGCCTTCGATTAGATTGCCAGTATAGCTAAGGAATTTGCCGCCCGGGTTCCCTCTCCCCCACCCCAACACGCCGGCGCTCGTCCACGAAGTAGTGCTCGCATCGCTGCGCCCATAGACGCCGACGCCATTCGTGCTGCGGCCATAGACCCCAGGTGAGTAGATGTTCGGATGGGTGCGGGTGCCATTGCTGTACCCGTAGACGCCTACGCCGTTGGCGCTGGAGAAATAACCCGCGTAACCCCGAGCTTGTGCCGCTCCACCATCATAGGCATACACTCCATATCCGTTCTCGGTGTACCCATAGAAGGGGTTGCCATTGACGCTCTCGGCGCGCACCGCACTGCTGGAAGCCGCTTGGACATGCAGCGCTGAGTAGAGCAGATTATTGTTGTAGAGGTTGACGAGCGAGCTGCCAAAGCCGTTGCCCCAGGCGGTGCCGCTGATCACTGCGCCTGGATACAAACTAAAGGCATAGGGCGTTGGAGAGATAGGCTGACGAGGAAGCGTGGTATAGATCGTCGTGCCTGTGCGGCGGGCCTGGACCTGGATCCAGCGTCCGCCAGCCGTGAACACAGCGCTGTTGTCGCCGCCGCAAATGAGGTAGAAAGTGAATAAGCCATTTTGTACGGGCTGGTTGAGCAGACTGCCCGTGCCGACATTGCTGCAAGAAGCCAGGGGTGAGCCGACGGTCGGGTTATCATAGAGCTCGATGATAAAGTCATAGCTGCCGTTGGCCGGCGCTCCCGCGTCCAGTAAACGTCCCTGGTACGAAAAGGCCATGGTTTCCGACGGGCCGCCGCCGGGAGCGAGGGACAGACTCGCGCTTGGAACCGCATCGTCCCAGCCGGGGTTTTGCGCCATGGCTGCGCCCGTTATGCCCAACAGAGCCAGTAACACTGCCGTTACACCCATCGAAATCCACCACTTGCGTGATATCGCGCCGTTCATTTTTTTTGCCTCCGGTCTTTGGTAATGTGCAATTGATGATTTGCCTTAAAGGCAGCACGCTGGCTCGCGTCAGGGCGAGCCGGCTCTCGCATTTTTCTGACTCATTCACCACCCCAGCGTTTGGCCTCCTTTCTGGCCCAGGCCGCTTCACTCTCTCGTCCCAGCACCTGATAGAGATCGGCGAGATGATGATAGGCTGTTCCGTCAGTGGCATCGAGCGCAACGGCCCGTTCCAGTTCGGCCAATCCGTCCTGAGTTCGACCTTGTCGGGCCAAGACTAACCCCAGTGCAGTATGGTACGTTGCTACGTTTGGAGCCAGCTCCAACGCACGCCGATAAGCTGCCTCTGCCTGGAGGTAACGGTGTGGCTCCACATCTCCCCAATAGGCATACAAGTTTCCCCGTGCTACCCAAACTTGTGGATCATATGGACTGAGTTGATCGGCGGCCGCTAGACTTTTTTCGGCCGCGATCGGGTTGGCACTCTGCAGATAAATCCCGGCCAGCCCGATAAAATATTCCGGCTCCAACGGCCACTCGCTAACGGCTCGTTCCGCTTCGACCTGGCGCACTTGGAGCGATGGTGTTCCCTGCTGCGAATTCCAATACGCGCCATCGGCTATCAGCGGGCGCGCACAAACGAAGTAGCTGAGCGCAAAGATTACCAGGGTCGGCGGAGTGTAAGGTAGCCACCTGAATCTCGCTGATGTGCCTTTCCCCTTTTCTTCGCTGGCAGAGAGTGTGGGCCAAGGCGTTGTCACCGCCAGCGCCAATATCAACCAAAAAATTGTCGCGCTGGCGGTGAGGTCAAAGCCAAACTGCAAGTCGACCACATGACCGGCGACCGCTCCGATCAAGGCCGCCCACTTTGCTTTCTCCCAACGATCGGATGCGCCTCGCAACCCGCGCCACGCCAGCCAGCCAAAACCTGTGAGTAGCGCGCCAAAAGCGACCAGCCCGGCCAGACCGGCGCTCATCCACAAATCCAGCCAAAGGTTGTGTGCTCGATCCACCGTCACATGCCGGCCCTGATAGTAGACCAGTTGCGGCGGAAAGACGCGGGCAAAGACGGGACGCATCGTCTCTGGCCCATAACCCAGCACAGGACGCTCTGAGACGAGTGGCAGCGTGGCGCGCCAGATGGTGAGCCGGGCAGCAGTTGATCCCTCTGTAGTGCGCGAAAGCGCCGCTAAACGATCCAGGCCGGGAATCCGGGTGAGACTGTTAAGCGGACCATTCGGTACATTGAGCAAGATCACGGTACCTATGGTCAGCACGCCCATAATCGCCGTGATTGCCGCGAGGCGTTTGTGGCGTACCGCTATGGCCCAGAGCAATACAAAGATCAACAGGCCCACACTCAGCCCGATCCAGGCTCCGCGTGCTTGAGTGAGAACCAGGCAGATCAGCTGGCCGATCAAGAGCGACGAAGTGAGCCAACGCTGACGAGTTGAAAGTAGCCGCCCCGCCGTGAGTGGAATCACCAAGGCCAAATAGGAACCGAAAAAATTTGCCCGCCCGATGGTGGAGAGGACGGGCGATGCGGCATCGGTCTGCCAGGCAAGGGGATCGGGTCCAAGGGCTTGCAACAAGCCATAAACGACGAGAGGAGCGCTGCCCCAAACCAGCGCGTTCCATAAGCGATCTACCTGGGTGCGTGTGCGAAGGTTCGTCGCCGTGAATAAGAACAACATCAGGTATGCACCCAGCGTCAGCAAGCCCTGTTGTCGTTCGTAAGACCCCCATAAGCTGAGGCGAGGATTAACCGAGAGCACGGTCGCGGCTGCTTGCGCGAGGCCAAGCGCCAAGGCGGGCCAGAGCAACCACCTGGCCGATCGCTGCGCTGATCCCCGGCCTTCCATGAATTGAATCAGCGCAACCAAGGCCATGAGCAACGCCAACGTGCGCAAGAGCAGCACCTTGGGCAACTCGAAAGCGTTCGCGCCCCAGGGGTTGAAGATCAGCGGCACGGCGACTGCTGCCGTCAACCACAATGCCTCTGATGCGCGTGCGGACCAAAGCGTAGGTGACGCGTGCGGATCGTTATCGTTTTTCGGTTTCATAAGGGGCACGGTCGGGCAGAAACTATTCTGGGTGTTGCACTTCAGCGGTGGTAGTGCATCGGTAACGCGGATGATAGCACATCTTCCAGCGCACAACCAAATGGAGTGAGTGTGCGCGGTGTGATAGAAAACAGCCCCTCTTTGTAAGCCGAGCCGCTGCTCGTTTCCGTTTTTGCCCACGGTCAACTAATGCTATACTACCGCCTGACAACAAAATGCCCCACGCTGTGTCCAGCAGCCGGAGCGGTGGTTAACGCGGTGAGAGCGCGTCAACGCCTCAGATTGTAGCATATCTCAGGCCGGGTGTGGCTTTCGCTGCGCGCCGGCCTGTTTGTATTTACTTGGAGGTTCAATGCCAGATCTTCCTTCGATACTTCAAAATTTTAATCCAACTGAACCAGTTACAAAGCTAATAGAAGCCGTTCGCGCTGGTGTTGGCGCCTGGTTCGAACCAACACGCATCAGGCGCAAAGCGGACGCTGACGCGTACGCCAGCCGGGTTGCTGCTGGCGCTGAAGGCGACGCGGCCTTGATCAAAGCCGAGGGTGAGATCGAACTACAACTACTTATGACACGTGCTGAAGATCGTACGAGGTATCGTGAGATAAGACGACAACGAAACATTGATGCCATTGTCGATAAAGCAATAGATCAACTACCAGCGTCAGTGAGTAATAAGCCAGTTGATGAAGATTGGATGGTTCAGTTCTTCAACTATGCTCAAGACGTTGGTAACGAAGAGATGCAGCAGTTGTGGGCGAAATTGCTGGCTGGAGAAGTGAGCAACCCCGGTTCATATTCACTCAGGACGTTGCAGGCGGTTCGTCTTTTACAGCCAAGCGATGCGGCTATTTTCCAAAAGTTTGCCAGTTATATCTGGGATGGCAATATGCATTTCCATTGCTCTGCCACAAAAGAATTATTATCTCAAAAAGGAATATTGCATGTACATCTGTTGCATTTAGATGCTATTGGCTTGCTGCAAGTACATTCAACCACCGCTTTGATCTATGCGGATCCAGACACAAGGACCTTCTATTACGGTTCGCAAGGTTACGTCTTTCACAACAGTCAGCGAATAGTAGTTCACACTTATTTGGTGACAGATGTCGGACAGGAGTTGGTGAAGCTGTGTGAATTCGAGCCGGACGAAGAATACTTATCCGCATTGCTTGAGCATTGGCGAGCACATGGCGCAGAAGTAGAAAAACTCGAAACTGATCCAGATCTTAAAGATTGAATAATACCTTCTCTATGCCCTCCACTCCTGAACCCTTCTCACGCATACTCATTGATAAAGCCCTGGAAGCCAGCGGCTGGAATTTGCTCGATCTGCAGCAGGTGCGGTTTGAGGTGCATGCCGGCGGGAAACGCGCCGATTACGTGTTGCTGGATTCGATCGGGCGGGTGTTGTGCGTGCTGGAGGCGAAGCGCGCCGATCACGATCCGTATGATGCGAAGGAGCAGGCGCGCGGTTACGCCGAGAATCTAAAAGCGCCGTTTATCATCCTGTCGAACGGGACGGAGTACTGGTTCTGGAATTACGCGCGAGCCGATCAGCGGGATGCGTATCGCATCGAGCGGCTGCCGTCGCCGGATGACCTCGATCGGCTGCGGTTGAAGAACATGCAGCCGCCGCGGCCGCTGCAACGCGAATTCGCGGCGCGGGTGGCGGAGGCGCGGGCGATGCAAGATCAGCAGGCG
>JAUQXC010000269.1 GCA_030834825.1 Thermoflexales bacterium | reverse complement strand
CGTTCACCGTCCATTTCATCCTCCACGGCGAATTTGTCGAAGCCAAATTCGCCATCGAAGTGGCTGAGGCTGGCCAGAACTATAGTGTTTTGGCTGGCTTCTTCGGCTTCAATGCTACGGTGATTATTGCGGCCGCAGTGCTCAAGCGCAAAGCCGCTTCGGCCTAACTCGGGAGACCTCGCCATGACTAATCGCCCTGTTCAACTTCAACCAGCCTGGTATGTGGGCGGCAATCTGCTCAAATACAAATGGATCAATCGGTTTCTGCGCAGTCGCTGGTATCCCGGCCTGATCCAATGGCCGACCTTGATGATTTTCGGGTTCATCATGTTTCAGCTGCTGCTGGGGCCGCAGGCCGCGCACGACAACTTCGGCACTGCTCTGACCTGGGTGTTGTGGTGGCCGCTCATCCCGATTATTTTCCTGTTCGTCGGGCGGTTTTGGTGCGCCATTTGTCCCTTTGCGACCATCAACGACCTGGTTCAGAAATTCGTAGGCAATAACCGCCCCGTGCCCAAATTTCTGAAAAAGTACGGCATCTGGATTATTGATGCCCTCTTCATTTTCGTCACTTGGAGCGATCATGTTTGGGGCGTAGTGGAGAACCCTTTTGGCGCTGGTCTCTTGATGCTGGGATTGACCACTGGCGTGATTGTCTCAGGTTCATTTTTTGAGCGCCGCACCTTTTGTCGGCACGTCTGCTTTTTGGGCGGACTATCGGGCAACTATGCTCGCACCGGTATGTTGAGTCTGCGCGGCACGCCCGCCATCTGCAAGACGTGCACTGCCGCCGCCTGCTACAAAGGCACAGACAAAGCGCCCGGTTGTCGGCTGTTTGAATTCCCCAAGACGATGACGTCTAGTGCTAACTGCGTAATGTGCGCCGACTGCATCAAGAACTGTCCCAATGACTCAATTCAGTTGACGATTCGTCCACCCACCAAAGAGTTGTGGTTCCTCCGTAAACCTAAGCTCGAGGAGGCGTTCCTGTCGGCCGTCATCATGGGCATCGTTTTCGTGCAGAACGCGACCATGCTGGATGTGTGGGGTTCGATCTTGAAGTGGCTGGAACACGCGATCGGCACGACCAGCTACTACATCACCTTTACTCTCACTTTTGCAGTCGCGATCATCCTCCCCGTGGCGTTGCTCGGCCTGGCTTCCCGGGTGGTTAGCAAGATTAACAAAGCGACCTTTGTGGAGAACTTTGCCCGCTTCGGTTACGCCATCATCGCGTTGGATGTCGCTGCGCATATTGCCCACAACCTGTTCCACCTGCTGGCCGAAGGAAAATCGATTGTCTACACGGCTCTGGGGTTGTTTGGTGCGGAAGTGCATGGTGCGTCTCCCGCCATTCTCGACATGGGCACTATCCAGGTGCTGCAGCTCGCCTTGATTGCGCTGGGTCTCATCGGCTCGCTGTATGTGGTCTATCGGATTGCGCAATCCAACTACGCCAAAGGTCAGGTCTGGACCACCTTCGCACCGTATGCTGTGCTAATGGTGGTGTTTGCGGCCATGAATGTGGTCTTGTTTTCCCTGCCGATGGCCATGCGTATGTAAGCGGTTGTTTTTACCCGCCCCCTCAGGTACCTGAGGGGGCGGGGCCTTGTCCTGAGATTGAAGTTGTGCCTTCTTCCGCCTTTGCGCCCCCTCTGGAAGTAGATTTTCTTCGTTCAAAATAGGCAATTTCACCTAACCGCAATTGCGCCAACTGGCGCTACCGTCGCTGATCTCACCGTGCTATTCTGCTTATGAAGCCAGCGGCTTACCACTGGTCTGCATGGCGGGATCGTATGAACCGCAATCGAATCTCCTTTCACTGATCGCGATCGTGGTGTTGGGTCTGATAGGCTTTCTCGGCTATCAACGCTTGTCGGTGTCAGCATAGAATACGACCCCCTCGATACCGACGGTTAAGGTGAAAGAAGACATGGTTTCTGCCGACCGAGATCGATTAACTGGCGGCGCGCCGGTCATTCGCGGCATGACGGCACAGGTCGAGTTGAAGACGAAGTAAGGAGATCGCCATGTCGCTCGCTCGACGCAATCTTGTTCAAGACAAAACGCGCTTCATGCTGAGTGTGCTCGGGGTGGCGCTGGCCGTGATGCTGATCTTGATCCTGAGCGGCTTTCTCAATGGCATGTATCGGCAGATCTCGGCCTATCTCGATCATGCGCCTGGCTCGATCGTGGTGGCGCAGGATGGCGTGCGCAATTTGCTAGGCGCCACGTCGCTGCTGCCGGCTGATATGGACAGCTTGGTGAAAACGCGCGGCGCCGCGCAGGTCGTGCCGATCCTCTCGCAATTCGTGATCCTCGATCTGCACGACAAGAAGGTGCCCGCGTATCTGGTGGGGTACGAACCCAAGATTGGCGGCGGGCCGTGGCAACTGGCCGCCGGACGCGAACCGCGCAACGACAAAGAAGCGATCTTCGATCGGGTGCTGGCGCAGCAGCACAACCTCGCGATCGGCGATACGGTCGCAATTCTCGACCGTGATTTCACGCTCGTCGGTCTGTCGGACAGGACTGCCTCGTGGATGACGAGTTTCGTCTTCGTCCGCAAGGCGGCACTCGAAGCGCTGCTACGCGCACCGGGTGCGACGAGTTTCTTGCTGGTCACACCGTCCGTTCGGGTGGGTGAGGATGAACTGCGCCGCCGCCTGAGCGATCGGTCGAGCATCGAAGTCACGCCGAAGTCCACGATGATCGCCAACGATCTGAACCTGTACGGGGGCGTGTTCAGTGGCCCGCTTCGATTGATGGTGGCAATCGCCTTTCTCGTCGGTACTTTGGTTGTCGGCCTGGTGATCTATACCGCGACGATCGAACGGCAGCGCGAGTATGGCGTGCTCAAAGCGATCGGCGCACGCAACAGTCTGCTGTATCGTACCGTAACGACTCAAGCGTTGATCGCGTCGAGCCTGGGAACACTCCTCGGCGTGGCACTGGCCTTTGGCATAGCGCAACTCATCATGACCGTGCAGCCGCAATTCCTAATTGTGTTTGAAACCAGCGCTGTGATTCAGGCGCTGCTGCTGGGCCTGGCGATGGCGTTGTTCGCCGCGTGGGTTCCGGCGCGTGTCATCACCCGCCTGGCTCCTGCTGAGGTCTTTAGAAAGTAGGTGCGCCGTGTGGCGTTTAGCGTTTCGGAATCTCTTTCAAAACAAGGTCCGCTTGATCATCTCGGTCGGCGGCGTGGCCTTGGCGCTGCTGCTCAGTCTGTCGCTCGACGCGATCCTCGAAGGCATCCAGCGGCAAGTCACGACCTACATTGATCAATCGGGCGCGGATATCTTCGTCGCGCAGGCGGGCGTACGTAACATGCACATGGCGTCGTCGTGGCTGCCCGCGTCGATGGTAGGTAAGGTGAGAGGCGTGCCTGGCGTTGAATCCGTCACGCCGATCTTATATGTGACCAACGTGATTGAAGCGAGCGACAATGCGCCATATATGGCGCTCAATCTGGCCTACATCATCGGGTTGCCGCCGAACGCCACCGCGGGTGGCCCACCTCGCATCGCCGAGGGCGTGTCGATTCCGGCGAAGGGTGAAGCCATCATCGATCGAGCCGTGGCGGCGAAATCGGGCGTGGTGTTAGGCGACAAGATCAAGATCCTGGGCGAGGAGTTGACGCTGGCCGGACTATCGGAGAGCATGACGACGTTCACTGGCTCGATCGCCTTTATCTCCAAGAAGGACTTCGATCGGATTCGCGGTGAGACGGGCGCGGTGAGTTTCATTTTGGTGAAGGTCGAGCTGGGTGAATCACCAGCCGAGGTGGCCAGGCGCATCGAAAATCAAGTCGATAAAGTGACTGCTGAGCCGCGGACTGGATTTGCCGCGCAAGAGCGCAAAGTGGTGCAGGACATGAGCACCGACATCGTGACGATCATGAATCTGATCGGTTTTGTGATCGGCCTGGCCGTCATGGCGCTGACGGTGTACACCGCGACACTGGCGCGGCGCAAAGAGTACGGGGTGCTCAAAGCACTCGGCGCCCGCAGCGCGCATCTGTATCGTGCGGTGTTGGCGCAGGCATTAATCAGCGTGGGGGTGGGATTCGCATTGAGCCTCCTCATCACGCTGATACTATCGGCCAGCGTGCCGTATCTGGGTGTGAGTCTGTCGCTGCAAATCAACGGCGCCTCGCTGATCCGAGTGGGGGGCCTCTCCATCGTGATCGCCGGGCTGTCGGCGATGCTGCCGATCAAGCAGATCGCTGGACTCGATCCGGCGCTGGTCTTTCGAGGAAAATGACATGACAAATGCGACCTTTCAAGTCTCACAGGTGACCAAACGCTACGGTGTTGGTTCAACTGAGGTCACCGCTGTGCGTAATGTTTCGTTGTCGGTCGCGCCAGGCGAGGTTGTGTTGATCATGGGGCCGTCAGGCTCAGGCAAGACGACACTGCTCTTGATGCTGGGCGCATTGCTCAAGCCGACCACGGGATCGATCCAGCTCAACGGCACGGTATTGAGCGCGCTGGCCGAGAATCGCTTGCCCGATATTCGCCTGCGTGAGTTCGGCTTTATCTTTCAGGATTTTAATCTTTTGTCGGCGCTGACTGTGTTGGAGAATGTCGCCATCGTCGCTGAACTGGCAGGCCTGAAGTCGAGGGCGGCCCGCCAGAAGGCGGCGGCGATCCTGACCGATCTCGGACTCGGTGAGCGCTTGAATTTCTTGCCGGAGAAACTATCCGGTGGTGAGAAGCAGCGCGTGGCGATCGCGCGGGCGTTGGTGAACGATCCGGCCTTGATCTTAGCCGATGAGCCAACGGCCAACCTCGATTCGAAGATTGGGCATGAGGTCATGCGTCTGTTGCGCCGCATTGCGAAGGAACAGCAGCGCAGCGTCGTGATCGTCTCACACGATCAACGCATCAAAGACATTGCCGATCGGGTGCTGTGGCTGGAAGATGGACAATTCAAGGAAGTTACCACCATGGCCATCGATCCGGTGTGCGGCATGTCTGTCGAGCAGGAGAAGGCCATCTCCACAGAATGGGACGGGCGGACGTTCTACTTTTGCGCTAAAGGCTGCCGCGACGAGTTTATGACAAAGCCGCAACGTTAGTGGCACTGGGATGCAGAATATTGGGATACGGTCCGATCTGCAATACGACAAGGCCAACATGCGAGTGTGCGCAGTACACTCGCATGTTTTATCAACGGAAAGGCGAGGCTGTGCCAAGTAACAACAATGGCGACTGTTCCTCAAAAATTAAAGATTTAATCGCCGCCGATTTTTGGGACTTTTTTAGAACCGACATGCTAGAATGAAATCGGAGAGTAAATAGATGAAACAAAATATAATCAACTCACGGCATAAGCGATTCATTGGACTGACTGTTCTGGCGCTCATAGCCTTGCTGGTGGTGGCCTGTAGTGGAACTGCCCAGCCTTCTACCCGGCCGGCGACCAGGTCGCCTCAATCCTTGTCTGAAACTTCACCCGATATGACGGCGGAGGGTACACCGGGCGCCATGCTGGGAGACACATCTGGCTCGATGATGGAGAGCGAATTTGATCGTATGTTCATTGATATGATGGCGCCTCACCATCAAAGCGCGATAGAAATGGCAAACATCGCCAAGCAACGAGCCGAGCACATAGAGCTCAAGCAGATGGCTGAGGCCATTATCACTGAACAGGCAGCGGAGATTAAACAGTTGCAAGACTGACGGCAGCAATGGTACGGCAGCAGCGATACTCCACCGATGACGGCGATGCCGCTACTCCCCGGCATGTCGAGTATGGGGCACGAATCTACTACTATGGATGCCGCTGCGGAGGTTGAACAGCTGCGCTCCGCACCGGGGCCTTTCGGCCGGGCTTTCATTAAGATGATGTTCGCTCACCACCAGATGGCGATTGATGCCGCCCAAATGGCGCTGCATCAGGCTACTCACTCCGAGATCAACGAGATGGCTCAAGACATCATCGATTCTCAACAACGCGAAATCGATCAGTTGAACCAATGGGATCAGCTATGGTATGGCACTATCCCTGCGGATGGGACAGCTACACCTTAACGATGAATCTGCTTGAGGCGGCTCACTCTAGCCGGGTCAAGTTCATACAATCGTTGATGAGTGCCCCTATCCGAAACAGGATCAGCAGAACTCCTGCTTTGTCGTCAAAGGATTGTGTTACACTTGAATGGTCTTGCTGCTGCGCGGGTTCATACAAAGCGGCGCAGGAGTGTGACAAATCAAAGCTAACGGGAGGAGTGATATGAAACGGTGGTTCAATATGTTAACGATCCTCGTCGTACTGGCACTGGCTGCCTGTGCACCAGCGGCAACATCTACGCCGACACAGCCGCCCGCCGTCCCCCCCCAAGCGCCGGAGCCGACCCAGGTTCAGGTATCCACCCAGACCCCTGAGTCGACGAAAGAGCCGGAACCGACCCAGGCGCCGGAATTCGCCGCGCCGGAAGGTGCGCTGGT
>JAUQXC010000268.1 GCA_030834825.1 Thermoflexales bacterium | reverse complement strand
GCGCTG
Organism: Thermoflexales bacterium; assembly: GCA_030834825.1. GTDB lineage: Bacteria > Chloroflexota > Anaerolineae > Fen-1058 > Fen-1058 > Fen-1058. The sequence goes on along the minus strand of JAUQXC010000268.1, from coordinate 10,207 downwards.
TGGAAAAGCGAATCATTCACGAGGATCGATTGACTTCGTTCAGCGCAGATTGTGCTTTCGCCTGTTCTGTGGGCATCTGCAATTGCGTAAAGAGAGCACATGCGTCCTGAAGTACACGCTGGGCGGCTCCATGTTTTTGAGCGCGGGTTAAGGCTATTCCGTAATAGTAATAGACCCAAGCGAGATCAATCTCACTGTTTGTTTCTTTTAAGATCGCACTGCTTTGAGCAAAGTGAGTCAACGCCCGGTCGTAGTCTTCGTGCTCGGTGTAGTAGTTGCCGAGTATGCGGTGAGCGATGCCCTCACGATTGCGATCGCCGATGGTGGTTGACCACGTTAAAGCCTCGCGTGCAATGGGAAGACCTTGTGCAAGGTGTTTTTCAGCGAGATGGCATTCGGCTAGCTGCAAATAGCACTCCGCCAACGTTTCCTTCGCGCCAATGCGTTGCGCAATCGTTAAACCCAGCTCAAGGTGATGTATCGCTTGGGGAACTTCACCAGTGGCGCGGTAGACCTCGGCCAGGTTGATGTGACAATCTGCAATCCCGCTACTGTCGTTGATTTGCTCCTTGGTTCCTAAACTGCGTTGATAGTAATTGACGGCCTCGGCGTATTTCCCTTGCAGGTAGTGAATGATTCCCAGGTTTTGATAGGAGGTGGATTCGCCCCATTTGTCTCCCAGCCGTTGCATTGTTCTTAGCACACGTTGCATATAATCCAGCGCAAGGGTCACATCGGTTTGATGATAGATAATGGCAAGGTTGTTGTAGATCTTTGAAGCGCCATACTCATCGCCGATTTTTTCAAGGATGGCCAGGCCACTCTCCAAATGAGAGGTGGCATCTTTAGTCCTGCCGTTACGCAAATAGGCATTGCCCAACTGGCTGTATACTTGGGCAATCTCCTGATAATGTGCTGTGCTCTGAATGATCCCTAGCGCATGTTCCCCGGCTTCAATTGCCTCTTCAAACTGCCCCTGCTGATGATGCACCCGGCATTGCAGCGTCAATAGCCGCGCCAGCTCTACGGTCTGAACGTAATCGGGTGTGAGTAGCGAGATGCCCAGCGTCACACTGTTCAGCGCCTGCACATACTCGCCGCGCTTTTCGTACACCGCACCGATGCGGCGCTGCAGATCGGCAAGTTGCCGTGGCTCGCGGCGAAAGTGCAGCGCCTGGTCGAACCGCAACAGCGCTTCGTCATACTCGCCGACGTGATAGGCGACATCCCCCAGACCTTCGGCAATGGCGGCCTTGTCTTCGGCGGTGCCGCAGGCCTCGGCCAGAACTTCGGCCTGCCGGTAGAACGTAACGGCCTCTTTGTTGGCGTAAGCCGATCGGGTCTTGTCGCCGGCCTTGATCAAGTAGGTCAGCGCTTTCGCCTGATCGTCGGATAGGCTGTAATGATGCGCCAGCAGCTCGTACACATCGTCGCGCTGCGCCGCGCTATAGGTCTCTTCCAGCTGCTGTCCCACCAGGCGATGATACGTGCGCCGATCGCGCACGAGCAGGCTTTCATAAGCCACGTCGCGGAACATGGCCTGTGCGAAGCCGTATTCCAGTTCGGGGGTGCGCGTTTGCTCGCGGACCAGCTCGGCGCGCTGCAAGTCGGCCAGATCGACGTCGAGGTGCGTGAGCGCGGCGGCTGTCGAAAGCCAGTTCAAAACCTGATAGCGGAAGTTGCGTCCCACGACCGAGGCCAGCTGCAAAGACCGCCGCGCTTCTTCCAACAGGCGATCGATGCGGGCCATGATGATGCCCTGCAAACTGTCGGGCACGGCCTGGAGTCCCAGATCGGCTGCGATGTGCCAGCGGCCCGCGCGCTGCTCGATCGTCTGGGCGTCGATCAACGCGCGGATGATCTCTTCGATGTAAAACGGATTGCCCTCGGCGCGAACAATGATCTGTTGCAGCGTGTCGGGCACCGTTTCGACCGAGAGCAGGTTGCGCACCAATTGCAAATCTTCCGCGGCGGCTACGTTGAGCGGCATGAGCGTGATCTCGGTGTAGCGGTGTGGATAATTGCGCGCCGCCGTCTGCCCCAGCGCCCAGCAGCCGTGCGATCGATCGGGACGGTACAGCAAGCCCACGAGCAGCGGAGCACGATCGGGTAGGGCGAGCAGGCGTTCGAGCAGGGTCAACGAAGCCGAGTCGGCCCAGTGCAGATCGTCGAACATCAGGACCAGCGGCTGCTGCTGCGCCAAGCGCTCGAGAAACACGGCCACCGCGCGAATCACCTGCCGCTGCAGCGCCTCGCCTTCCAGATAAGCGACCCGTTCGGCCAGATTGCCTGCCAACGGCAAATTCAAGAAGTGCGCCAGATAGGGCAGCACATCGTCGCCCTGGTCGCCCGGCAGCAGCTCGTCGACCACGCGCCGCAGCTTGGCCCAGCGTTCATGATCGCGATCGGATTCAAACAGACCCAACGCCCCGCGCATCACTACGAGGAACGCGGAATAGCTGACGTTCTGCGTGTAAGACAGGCAGTGGCCTTCCAACCAGGTGAAAGCCTGATCGGCACCGCCAGTGCGCAGCTCGCTGATCAAACGGGTCTTGCCCAGCCCCGCTTCGCCGATGATGGCCACGAGGCCGCCACGCCCGTTCCGTAAATTCAGCGCCAGCTCACGCATGAGTTGCACTTCGTGTGCGCGTCCCACCAGTGACGAGGACAAACCCCGAATGCCGCGCACCGGTTCCGGCTGGGCGCGCCGTCCCGCTACCGAGAAGATGGGCACGGGGTGCATTTTGCCCTTCACCTTGACGGTGCCCCGGCTGGCCAATTCAAAGAATGCGTTAACTTTGCGGTGCAGCGCCTCAGACAGCAACAGCTCGTTTTGCGGCGCGGCACTCATCAGACGCGCCGCCAGGTTGACATCGTCACCCATCACGGTGTATTCGCGTCGTTCGCTCGATCCCATGTCGCCGGCAAAGACCACCCCGGCGTTCACGCCGATCGATTGCGAGATGAACAGCGGTCCGGCGTCTTTCTCGGCGGCTTGCATATCCAGCGCCGCGCGCACGGTGCGCTCGGCGTCGTCTTCATGCGCGCTCGGCGCGCCGAACAACGCCAGCAGCTTGTCGCCGTGATCGTAGAGATCGATCTTGTTGATCACGCCGTCGTAACGGGCGATGGCCGACTGCATCTGCGTGAAGTATTGGTTGAGCTGTTCGGCCAACCCGATCGGATCGGCGTGGCCCGATCGTTCGATCCATTCCGTTGCGCCGATGAAATTGGCAAACAGCGCACCGACCAGGCGATGCTCGCCGCTGGCCTGCTGTGCGCCCGGCGAGTTGATCAAGCGGGGCAACAAGCCCGGCGAGAGATAGGGCGCCAGTCGATCGAGCGCGGTGATCAGATCGGGGAGCGTGGAGACCATGGGGAACGGGCCGGACAAAAAGGGATCCGGCAGTTGCGGCGAGAGGGTGTTCAACAAGTAATGACCTTCGGGGCCGGGCGCAAACTGATCGGGGGCCAGGTGGGCCGCTACTTGTTGATAGACATGGGGGGTGCACAGAATCTGTCCGGCGACCGAAAGCGATTCGGCGCGTGCCGTCGCATTAACTTCCTGGCCGGTCACGATGAACTGCCGCGCCGTGTGCGTGCCGACGCGCGCCGCCAATATCGCCCCGGCGTTCAGGCCGATTTTCATGCGCAACGGAAAGGTGCCGAGGCTGGTCTTCACTTCGGTGAATTCGGACATGGCTTGCTGCATGTGCCAGCCGGCTTGCAAGGCGGTCAGGCTGCCGGGCGCGGGGCCATCTGGGAAAAAGACCAGCAGCGCATCGCCGCCGAACTTGAAGACGTCGCCACCATGGGCGAAGATGATGGACATCATCTGGCCGAAGTAGCGATTGATAATGTCGGTGATCTGCTCGGCGCCTTCGCGCCCCAGCACACTCAAGCGTTCCGATAAGGCCGTGAAGCCGCTGACATCCGAGAACATCAGCGTCCCCTGCAGGAATTCGCCACCGGCCAACTGCTGCGGTTCTTTGCGCTGCGCCAGTTCCATGCGCACCAGATGGCGCGGCAGGTAGGGCACGACGGCGACAAACAGCCGGGCGAGATGCTCGCACATGGCGTTCACGTCCTGCTCGCGCCAGGCCGGAGCTGGCAGCAGCATCTCGAGCTGAGCGGGGGTGAGGTAGCGGCGCAGGCGCAGCAAGTCAGCCTCGCTAATCAGCGTGGGCACAGTCGACACGGCGAAGCGTGTGCCGCACTGGCCGCAGAAGGCAAAACCGGAGGGGTTCTCAAAGCCGCACTGTGGACATTTCATGTGCTGACCAGGGCCGAAACTGGCTGTGTGAGATGTTGAAACTATACGCGGAATTGTTGGAAGCGTCAAACGAGGAGTAAAGCGTATTGCGTAATGCGTAAAGCACGGTCCACCATTCGTCTTACTCGTTGCGATAAGCGCTTGTCAATAAGTAGCTAGTGCTGATGGTTCCGTCGCTGAAGAGGTTGAGAGAATGGCATTCACACCGATCGAAATTCCAAAGGGTCACTTCCAGGCCGTGATAAGCGTAGACGGGATTGCCACGATAATGGCTCAACGGTTGCAGTTGCGCAGGCAGGGGCCAGGAGCGTTGATCGCCATACAGACGGCGCAAGACCAGGCGTTTGAGGCCGATGGCCTGACAGTGCTCCAGGAAGTCAGAGAGCTCAGCCCGGTTGTGCTCGTTGACAACGCACGAGACTTTGACGGGTATCCGTGCCCGATCGACGATCTGGGCTAGATCGGGCACGCCGTGCACGCCCATCATTTTTTCGTAGGTGGCAGCGTGGAAAGTCGGAAAGGAGACGCACACTCGGTCGTATTGATTGAACACGTCGATCTTTTTCAGCGCCAGCCGCCCATTGGTATGCAGGGAAATCTGGGTGCCCGGCGACAGGCGCTGCCGCAAGTGATCGAGCAGGCGTGCTTCGTGCCGGTACAACTGCGGATCGGTGGTGGTGCCGGTGAAGACCACCTGCTTGATCGCGTGCACCTGGATCGGCTCAATAAAGCGATCGAGATTGCGCGGTGGGAACTCGTGCAGGTTGTTCACGCTCAGGCGTGGATCAATCTGTCGCCCGATGCAGAACGGGCAGCGGGCATTGCACGGCCCGGCGAAGAGAATATTGGCGAAGTCGTACCTCACCTAACCCCTCCTTTATCCTCCCCTTCCCTCTCCTGAATTCAGGCGAGGGAGGATGAGGGCCGGGGCGGGGCAGGGTGAGGTCTTCAGCGCTTCAAATTCCGGTTGCCATATCTTGCGCCAGCCGCGCACTGGTTTGACGCGCTCGCCGTGTGCCAGCTTGAGTAGATGCTCTTGCACTGCTGGCGCATAGAACAAGGCGATGACGCCGTTGTAGCAGATTTCGCCCTGGAGCGTGAGACGCAGGGCTGTGGCGGTGTATTCCATCAGGCCGCGTTGTACGACGAAGTCAATTTCTGCGGGAAAGGCTTGTTCCAACGACAGACCGAACTTGCGTCGAAAACTGGCGAGGTTGATCTCGCCGAAGTAGAACGAGACGGAGATCATCTTGCCCATGGCTGCTTCCCGCGAGAGATGATACAGATCCTGCAAGGGGAACCGCCCGGCTTCGAGCTTTTGCTGATAGAGGGTAAGATTCTTGCCGGCCGCGCCCGCGTTGTAAGACAGGGTGGTGGGGGACAGTGATTGTGCACCAAGCCCCAGGCCCAAGTACGGTGTGCCATCGATCACGCGAGTGGTCAGGTAATCGCTGGTGCCGGGATCGCCTGTGAGGCGGCTGTAAGTATTTTTGCCTGGGGTAGCCAGATAGCCGGCGGCGCTCAATTTCTCCTTGGCCAACTGAACCATCGCCTCGATCTGTTCCAATGTCACATGTTGCGCCTGCGCGGCGATCTGCGTGCCTTTGTAGCGCATGCGATAAAGCGTGATGTATTCCGGATCGAGATCGATGGCGTGTTGCAGCGTCTCGCTCCAACTGCGCAGCGATTGGCGCGCGAAGCCGTACATCAGATCGACGTTGAACTTCTCGAACCCCGCAGCACGAATGGCATCCCGCGCCGTGTAATTGATGTCTGCCGCTGACGCATTGCGCCCCAACGCTCTGAGCAAACTCGGTTGAATCGTCTGCACGCCCATGCTGATGCGTTCGATGCCGAGTGCGCGCAAGTCATGCATCTTCTGTGGATCGTGGGCGGCGAGGCGCGGCGTGGTCTCGATGCTGATCTGCATGCCGGGCTTGAAGCGAAAGTGCCGGTGGGCCGCCTCCATCAAGCGGGCGGTGTTGGCCGCTTGGGGCAGCGCCGGGGTGCCGCCGCCGATGTCGAACCCGATCAGCGTTTTTTGCGCCGAGTCGATCGCCTGCCCCCACAGCTCAAATTCGCGCACCAGCAGATCGAAGTAAGTGTCTTCGGCTGATTGATTGAGGCGTGGATCGACGACGGTATATTCGCAGAACGAGCAGCGTTTCTCGCAGAAGGGGATGTGAACATACAGGCACAGCTGGTCGATGTCGTTCCAGGCGGCCGCGGCCGCCCGATCGTCTTCACCTGCGCGCCGAGTGACGCGATAGGGCCGCAGGGTGGTCACGTGACCGATGGGGTAGGCGGTATTGGCCAGGTGGTGCTGTGCCAGACCGGCCGCAAAAATCTCTTCCGGCGCAAAGTGCTGCCGATCGGCGGGTGAGGTGATATTCCAGTTCATGGCGCTCTCCAAAAGGTGTTGTAAATACACTAAGTGACGCTAAAAAGAGGGGCGCGTTCGCGCCCGATGATTAGTGTAATATATACACTAATATACCGCGAATCAGGCTGCGTGTCAATCCCCAATCGCATTCATTCGATCCCCTGTTGAAAATCCGCCACTGGACTGATCGATTCTACAGTGCACAAGCGCACCCGAGGCGGGTATGCTTACACCACGAGGTGAACCATGTCAGCGGTGACTGAACTTCAATCTGATCTCGTTCTACTGGATGCCTACTCGCAGGCGGTGATCCTGGCCGCCGAGCAGGTCAGTCCGGCGGTGGTGAACATTGAGGTGAACCAGGGTCGCAACGGGCAGGGGTCAAGCCGCTCGCGTTTTCCGGGCGCGCCTGACCAGCGGCGCGGCGTCGGATCGGGTTTCATCTTCACGCCCGATGGATTCCTGCTGACTAATAGTCACGTCGTGCATCAGTCCCGGCAGCTGGCTGTGACGCTGGCCGATGGACGCGAGTTCAAGGCGGAGTTGATCGGCGATGATCCTGCGACCGATCTGGCGGTGATCCGCATCACCGGAGAAAACTTGCTGTCGGCCAAGCTGGGCGATTCGCAGCAGGTGCGCGTCGGACAGGTGGCGGTCGCCATCGGCAATCCCTATGGCTTTCAGACGACGGTGACGGCGGGCGTGGTGAGCGCGCTGGGGCGATCGCTGCGCACCGATTCGGGCCGCCTGGTCGACAACATCATCCAGACGGATGCGGCCTTGAATCCCGGCAATTCCGGCGGGCCGTTGATCAATTCGCGGGGCGAAGTCATCGGCGTGAACACGGCGATGATCCTGCCCGCGCAGGGGTTGTGCTTTGCGATTGCGGTCAACACCGCCAAGTTTGTGGCCGGGCAACTGATGCAGCATGGCCGGGTGAAGCGCAGCCTCATCGGCGTGGGCGGACAGGATACGCCGTTGCGCCGGCAGCTGGTGCGCTACTACAATCTGCCATTGGAAAGCGGCGTCCTGGTCGTCTCGATCGAGCCGCAGAGCCCCGCGCAGCACGCCGGGTTGCTGGAGGGCGACGTGATCGTGGGTTATGGCGATCAATCGATCGGGGGCATTGATGCGCTCCAGCGTCTGCTCACGCACGAGCAGGTGGGACAGCCTGCACCTCTAACGATCCTGCGGCGGAACGAAAAGCTGACGCTGAAGATCGTGCCGGAAGAGTCGAAAAACTGACCTCATCCCTGGCACTGCCACACGCCAGCGGCCCACCGGCTTCCAGTGGAAGCCGGGCGTGGGCAAGCACGCGGCACCTGCGGCCTCGCCTGTTTCAGGCGAGGGGAGCAGCCTGTCGGAAAGCTGATCGATTACACGGTGTCAGCGGCGTCGTTTTGGAATACACTATCAACACTGAGCGCGCATCAGTAAACGAGCTAAGCAAAGGAGAGCAGATGGCAGCACAACGCTTTGAATACAAGGTGGTCTACTTCGATTTTCGCGGGCGAATCTCGGTGGAAGGTGATGAGACGCTCATTCAGGATGGCGAGCGCATGACGGCATTTGGGCGCCGGGTATTGAACAACCTGGGTGGACAAGGTTGGGAGTTGGTGGGCATTCAACATCAACCGATGGGCGCGGCGTTCCATATCTTCAAGCGTTCGCTGGCGGAAGGGCAGGAGCCGGAACCCGCCAAACCGATCAAGACTGAGACCACCCCCTTGTAAGAAGACCCGCGCATAAGCAGTAGAAGGCAAGAAGCAGTCGCTTCCTGCCTTCGCTTGCGTCTCGTGGGATTGCGCTTGTCTGGTATTATCATAGTAGTCATCTCAACCTGGGAGAAACAATATGAAAATCGGCGTTTTGGGTACAGGCATGGTGGGTGAAGCGATCGGCACGAAACTGCTGGAGTTGGGCCACGAAGTGAAGCTGGGCTCGCGCTCGGCCGGCAATGAAAAGGCGCTGGCCTGGGTCAAAAAGAATCCGGTCTATGCGGACTTTGCCTCGCAGGGTACCTTTGCCGAAGCGGGCGCTTTTGGCATGATGGTGTTCAATTGTGTGATGGGCCGTGCCTCCCTCGATGTGTTGACGGCGATCGGGGCGGATAATTTGAAGGGCAAGATCCTCATCGATATTTCCAATCCACTCGACTTTTCACGCGGCATGCCGCCGTCATTGCTGGTGTGCAATACGGATTCGCTGGGCGAGCAGATTCAGCGCGCTTTCCCTGAGGCGAAGGTGGTCAAAACGCTGAATACCATGACGGCCAACCTCATGGTTAACCCCGCTTTGTTAGCAGAAGACCACACGGTGTTTGTCAGCGGCAATGATGCCGAGGCCAAGACGACGGTGACGGCGCTTTTGAAGGAAGGCTTCGGCTGGAAGTCTGTCATCGATCTGGGCGACATCAGCACGGCGCGCGGCACAGAGATGGTGCTGCCCCTGTGGGTCAGCCTGATGGGCAAGTTGCAGACGCCGCTGTTCAACTTTAAGATCGTGATGTAACATTTGCAGAAACTGGGTCTAAACGTTCAACGTCATGCCCGAGTGCCAGCGCCTTACCCGCCGCGTTGCGGCGGAGGCGTGCTGGGCATATCGGGCATTCAGACCACTGCCAGCGATGCGCGCCGGTCAAGTTACTGGATTCCCGCCAACAGCGCGCGGGTATGACATCGCGATAGAGAACCCCGGTTTCTAAAGTCTCAACATGGACGACATCACGCATGAAGCGGTTGACGAAGTCTTGCAGCGCGCGCTCGATCGCCTTAAGCACGCGGAGCAGCTGCTATCCGACCGGCCTGAGGCGGCCCGTGAATTGGCTGTCGCCCAACGCTTGATCGAGGCAGCTATCTTTGCCGCGCGTACGGACAACGGGTTGGGCAACGGCGAGATCGATGCGCTGCGTGAAGTGGACGCACCGCATCGCGCCGCGCCTTACGCTGATCTGCTCCCCATGCCGCCTTTAACGCTGCGCGAAGAAGAAGTGCTGAGGTTGATGAGTGAAGGTCTGCGCAACAAAGAGATCGCCGCCCGGCTCGGCATTACCGAACGGACGGCGACGTTTCATGTGGGGAATGTCCTGGCCAAACTCGGCGCGGATGGCCGTGTGGAGGCCATTCACTTCGCAAGAAAGCGCGGGTTGATTTGATCCATGAAGTATCACGTAATCAAAACGGCGGACTCTTCTCTTGCCCGCCTTGAGTGTCACGACAGATTAGTGTGAAGGCTTCAGCTCCACACGCCCAACGATATACGCATCTCCCCAGAACACGCCTGCGCCATTTCCTTCGAGTACAGGTAGCCGTTCTCCATTCGTCCAGTCATAGATTACCCAATGCACATAATAAGTTCCTGCCGAGGCCTGCGCCGGGATTTCTACACAGCGTATGGTGTCGAATGGTTGGCCGATCGAGAGTGCACCAAGGCCGCTGTCCTGCTGGGCGATCAAGGCGTTGGTTTCGTTCACCAAATGGAGCCCGGCTGAATACTCTTGACCCAGTGAATTGAGTACCGTCAGAGTCAGGGTGACGCAGATCGTATCGCCG
>JAUQXC010000267.1 GCA_030834825.1 Thermoflexales bacterium | reverse complement strand
CCACATGGGACAACATCAGTGGCCGGAGGAACTGATCACGCCGCCGAATGATGAGTGGGACAAGGCGCGTTCGATCTCTGCATGCCGCTGGCAAGCTAAAGGAAGGCTCGGCTAGGTTTGATGAACCTAGCCGAGCCTCTTTCCGAGCAAAATGATGCTCAAGGTCCCTTACAACAGTAATGGGAAACAGCATACCGGCCAAGATCACCTCTGATCCTAATCTACCGTGAGCGTCAGCCACCACCAGGGTTTTGTTTGATCTTTATCGATGCTAGAGATTGACCCAGGGGCTTACTTTGTAGTCATGCCAGGGAAGCGCGTTCACCCAGGCATATCCATCGGCTTCTGTCCGCCAGGCGCCTTTCGTATAAGGGCCGCTCACACGCAGGCTGCAATACTTGACAGCAGTGCAGGTTTTGCTGGCGGTGCGCCGATTAGGTCCTGCCAGGGTGACTTTCAAGTCAATGTTGGCATTGGCCGAGCAAGTGACACTGGCCTCTCCGATCACGTAGGAACCAGACCGAACGGGGGTTTTCACCGTTATCTGGCAGTAGCCCGCTGCCATGCTTGAATTCTGTAGCATGCTAACCGGAAGGGAATCAGCCATCATGGTTGTCACGCGGGGCGTTGCAGTAGCAGCCGCAGCCACACTGACTGATATGGGGTTGATGGCCAACGCTAACAACACAAACAGGTATAGAACTTTTCGAACACGCACGGGGAACCTCCTCTATGGATTGAGCAATCGACGTTTCATTTCTGTGAGATTAAATGTCGCTGTAGGGTGGATGGTTGTTTACAGTCGGTTGAGAGGGACGTTTTATGGTTCGCCGGTTGTCTTCGCTTCCTCCCTTGGCTGTATTACCTGGTTGGCATGCTTGAGTCACACTTACGTGCCGCAGAAAAAACGCTTGGCGTTGACCTGCCAAGCAAGGTCTCACTAGGGTTGCCGCGACTCACGGGCATTCCTTGTAGCGGCGTGGCGTGTAACCATTTTGGTTCAACCACGACCAGGTGCGCTGTTGCCTGACAACCTTATCGCGCTTGTCATACGTAGTTGACTCATAGCCCCAGATGCCGCCGGAGTACGTTTTTTCAAACAAAATCACATGGCGGGTACCGGTGGCGCTCTTGAGCGTGATGAGGATATCGCCCTTGGCCAGTTGACTTTGCTGAATTGATTTTGAATAGTCACTGTAGAGGATCGCCGTGCCAACCCGCGAGATGCCCCAGGCAGCGCTCACAAAGCCGGAACAATCAACGCCACGCGAACAACCCTCGCTGGTGACATTAATATCTCCCGCAAACATGGCCTTCCGAGTCATATAAGTATTGAACAACACCGGTGTATCACCACCGCCCCAGTCATAGGGCACACTGCGGTAAGTGCCGGTCGTGAGATTATTGGGTTTTTGACGTCCGGCACATTCATTTTGAGGATCGTTGACGTGATAGGAATCAAGTGAGACCGAGTTACTCGTGTAGCTGGCAGCCACTTGCATCATCGCATCACGGGAACAGGCCGCAGCCAGCGCAGACGGTGCGTGGAGTGAGGAGCTAGTTTTGGGCACAGGCGGCAGTACAGACTCCAAGTTGCGAACAAACTGCAAGCGCCGGATCTCCAGTCGATCGGGCAAAGGCAGCATCATATAAACATCACCCTGGGGACCAATGGCCAGCTCGTGTTCCACGGCTACATAGCGCAGGTCTTGAGGGATTCGTGCTATTTCGAGCAGATCACCTGAAGCGCTGAAATGACGCACTGTTTGATCAACCTGGAAGTACGGGGTGAACGCGATATCATCGACAAGGGCGAAGACCCCGCCGCGAGCATCATCACCTAAGAGAGACACACTGCCCAACTCACGATCGACTTTCACCGTGACAGGCTGTTCCCCTACCGTGAACGCAGCACGAGATAAGCCCTTGGCCTCAATGGTGGTTGACGCCGTCGAGTAAACTCGCCCTTGCCACCGGTAGCCATCCAATGGCGCAAAGGAGGCCGCGCGGCCAGTCTCAACCAATTGGCTGAGCGAGGCCCCGTGCTCTCGCTCAATCAAGACTTGGCCCTGATCATTCAAAGCGATTCCACTCAGACCATCTTCTAGGTATAAGCCCTCAGGCAAGTCATAACTGCCAATGACGGCGCCCCTGTGTGTCAGGCGTGCCACTTTAGGAGGAATAGGAGCTCCCGCCAGGATGATGATCTCAGAGTTGGTCACCGCCACATCACTTACACCAACGAGTGTCTCATCCAGCTCAATGATGCCCAGTGGTTCTCCGGTGGAGCTATAGTGGAGCAAGCGTTCTGGAACAGCAGGGGTATCGGCGATCCAAAAACTACCATCAGGGGCTACAGCAAAAGCCAATGGCCCCCAGGCCGGCATTTCAGACTTTCCTACGCCGGCATAGTGCACGCCCTTCTCGCCTGCGGGCACAGAAAAGACCACCTCATAGGGTGTGTCCTTCGAGCCAAACGCTGCTGTCAGCGGTGAAGTGGCAGACAGCAATACTGTTAACATCACCATGACCATCACTGCAAGGAAAAGTCTTCGTAACATTTTGATGTACCTCCTTAAAGAGAGAGAGGCGTCGAGGGCCTGGTTAGCCCTCGACGTACTTGGCAGAGTGTTGCTTAGAGGCGGTCAGAACTTATCTTTCACTCAAATCAAATCCAGCCATCAAGCGCTACGGAGCGGCGGGAGGACTGGGGCGACAAGCCGTGCTACAACTGCAGGTGGAATTGGACTTCCAATTTTTACGGACTAATCCACGAAAGGCTGCGTCAGATCGCCAAGTGATGGTTTTAAAATCGTAGATTTTCTTGTCATTAAACGCCTCTAAAGTTCTATCCCGACCCTCGGATAGAGCTTCAAAGATCAACCCGACATGGTCTACCGAGTAGAGTGGGCTGGTTCCTTTCAATACTGCATAGGCATCCATCATTTCGGGCTTCCAATTTTTGCAGGTGGTAGGCCAAGTGGAACCTGATTTAGGCTTTCCACAGACAATGGTACAAGCGCCAGCACAACCATCAAAAAAGTGGGTGGCTTTGTAACGGCTACTCACTTTTTCCGTCGTTTTGTAACAGGTAAAGGTTTGATAGTTGCCGGTTGTTCCCGTCAGTGCCCAAGCTTTATAGACTAAGCCTGAACAATCAACACCTTCTATATGATCATCGTAGGGCAATTTTGTGGCGTTTGGCTTTAGGTTAGGTGTTGTGTTTACGTTATCGTCGTACCACTCTTCGTGTGTCATACGATAATATTCATATCGGGCAGAATACGCATAATCGTAGGCGCATTGCCTACTCCAACAGGTTAACGAAGTGCCAGCATAGGCTGACTGGCTCGTCACAATCATTATCAAGCCCCCAAAGACTAGCCCTAATAGCAAACCGATTCGATGGGTTTTCATGCTGCAGCTCCTTTTAGTCAGGTGGTTTTATCAGGCGCACTTGAGCGCCTGTTTCTATTGAGCTCAATACATAGAGAGAGCCCTGCTGGTCAGTCGCCATCCGTCCATACGGGTTGACTTCTGAGTAATGAGGTGCGGCCACTGTGACGTCTTTCAGGACGTTTCCCGTGACATCGAACCAAATAGCGCGGAGGTTTTCTGTTTCAAAAACAGCCAGATAGCCTTGAGGAACTCTGGTAAAGAGAGAAATCGCACCGAGTGGTGATGCGGAATGAACTTGGAAGGCGCTTCCGGTTGTGAGGTCAACGAAGCGAGATTCTTCGTTCGTCACATGCTTAACGAGAAATTCGGCGGCACGCTTGTGTTGTTGGATTTCCCGCTCGTTAGCTTCACCCAAATCATTGAAGGGAACGACCTGCTTGCTGTCGGCCAAGTCGACAACAGTCAAATCCCCAGTTAACCAGGCTGGAATCTTGACAAAAACGGGCGCACGAGAAACAAGACCTTCCGGCGACAAACGATAGATCTGCGGAATCAGGGCTTTGGATGGTTCTGTCTGCTCGCCCTCCGGATCAAAAATGATCACCTGCCCCCCACGATTGAATTGAATGTCCGCTAAACCCTTAAGTGGAAAGATCACTGGCAGGCTCTTAAAACGATCTTCCTTGGGTTGAAAGATTAACACGCGTTCATTCACGTTATCCAAGAGAGCAATTCGCCCATCTTCAGCTACATCCAGCGCAGATGGCCCTTTTTTGAATGGCTCTTCCTCCCGGCTCAGCAATCCGACCTCAGCAGATTCTTTACCCCAAGGAAGCGCCAAGACAAGTTCGCCTGGATCCGCTGATCCTTCTTCGGGCAAGGCTATCAACGCAAACTTGGTGGCCGCGAAGAGATCGATGGTCCCTTTAGAAGGATAACGTACAG
>JAUQXC010000266.1 GCA_030834825.1 Thermoflexales bacterium | reverse complement strand
TGCCGCCTGCCGCGTGCAAATCGGCCGCAGTGAAACGCCCGCCAGGTTTCAAATCGGCGATGATGGGTGTGCGCGCACTGATGCGATCGAAATCGTCGATGTTGAGATCGATACCCGCTTCGTGCGCGATGGCCAACAGGTGCAGCACTGCATTAGTCGATCCACCTGTCGCCGCGACCGACGCAATCGCGTTTTCGATGGCGGGCTTGGTGAGAATCTGGCTGGGACGGAGATCGTTGCGAAGGAGGTGCATCACGAGTTGACCACAGGCGAAGGCGGCGGCATCTTTATCGGGGGACATGGCCGGGATACCGTTGGAGCCTAGCGGCGAGATGCCGAGGAACTCCATGACGGTGGACATGGTGTTGGCCGTGAATTGTCCACCGCACGCACCCGCGCCGGGACAGGCGGCATCTTCGATGGCTTTCAAGCCCGCGTCGTCGATCTTGCCCGACGTGTATTTGCCCACGGCTTCGAATACATCTTGAATGGTGAGATCGCGACCCTGATAATGGCCGGGCGCGATCGAGCCGCCATACAATACCAGGCCGGGAATATCGAGCCGGGCGAGCGCCATCACGACGCCAGGATTGGTCTTATCGCAGCCGCTGATGCACACGAGCCCATCGAAGTGATTGCCGCGCGCCACCAACTCGATCGAGTCGGCGATGACCTCGCGGCTGATGAGCGAGGCCTTCATGCCTTCGGCGCCCATTGTGATGCCGTCGCTGATCGAGATCGTGTTGAACTCCAGCGGTGTGCCGCCCGCCGCGCGGATGCCTTCCTTCACTTTGGCGGCGAGGCGATTGAGGTGATAGTTGCACGGGCCGATTTCGATCCACGTGTTGGCGACGCCGATCAACGGCTTGCGCAGATCGTCGTCGGTAAATCCGACGGCCTTGAACATGGCGCGGGCGGGGGCGCGGCTGGGACCAGCGGTGATGGCGGAAGAATGCTTTTTGAGATCAGTCATGGTGAATTTTGAATTTTCGACTTTGGATTTTGGATTGCCGAACGATCGATCTAAAAGTGGCAATCTAAAATCGAAAATTGTTTTAGTAGTTGTAATTCTCGAACATCATCTGGGCCACCCAGCGGTCGGCTTCCTGTTCGTGAGTGGCCTGCGCTGTGGGCGTGGGCCGCTCGGTCTGGGTCAGGCGCTTGGTGCGCCGATCGGCCTTCGGCACGCCGGCAGTCTGAGTCGACAGGGTGTGTGGGCGAGTGCTGGTTTTGGCTGTCATGGCTTTCTTCTCCTGGTGATCAATCCGTCGGTGAGGCTTCCCTACGCCTCACCCATCCTGGCTTGCCGTTGTACACGGCCTAGGGATGCCGTATGTGCGCAAACGGAACGAGCCACCCGGTAGGTTGGGCGGCTCGTGTGTGACTTAGGCCTGAATGCGATTGGGTTGTGAACCTATCTCGCTCTGACTGCCTGCCCAACGGGTAATGGCTCCTTGACTACGACGACGCCAAGGAGCACGCTAATAAGGGACAGAGCCAGAGACAAGTGCATGTTCATAGTTAGGCGCGATTATAGGGGAAAGGCGGGGCAGGGTCTACGGGCAGATTGGGGGAAATTGCTCATAGGAAGTTTGGGCAGGGTGCACACAAAAGGCACTTTCATCGACTACTTGAATAATTGTTGGAGAGCGAAAGAGGTGTCACTTGCGGTCGAATTCGGGTTCAAGTGACATGCTCCCTCACTCCACTCTGGCGTTCAATAACCGATTCGCCTTAATCGCCAATTGCAGGGCCAACCTTGTTTCAGGATTGTCCAGATCGATGCTGGCGATCTCGGCGATGCGGTCCATGCGGTATTGCAGTGTGTTGCGGTGGATGAAGAGTGCTTCCGCCGTCTGGCTTAGATTGCCGTGATGGGCGAAGAACGCTTCCAACGTTTCGACCAGACGGCTATTCTGATCTTTGTCGTAATGGGTCAGTGCGCCGAGCGTTTCCGTGCAGAACGAGACCAAGTCAGGATGTTCGGCCATCTTGAATAACAAACGATACACGCTCAGATCGCCGAAGAAGATGGGTTGGCGTTCGTCGAGCTGCGAAGCCATCTCCAGCGCCTGCTCGGCTTCGCGATAGGACGTGCGCCATTCGGCCACACTCCCGGCGGGCCGCCCGATGCCGCAGCGCAGCGTGGCCTTGGGGTACTCCGCTAAAGTGCGCGAATAGATCGCCGCGGCTAGATCGCGTGCGGGTTTCACCGAGTTCACCGACTCCAGGGACACGAACGCGCCCGCGCGGCCGGTTTCACTCTCCACTCGAATCAACGCCGAGACGCGTGTCAGGCTGATCTCGCCATTGATGGCCGTCTCCAGCCGCCGCAGCGAGGGATGACCCTCGCCTTCCCAACGGAACACAATCGCCGCATGCGGCACATTAATATCGTGGCCCAGCTGGCGCGCCCATTGCTCAATCTCCTTCGGCGCCACGCGCGCCCCCAGGACGGCATCGACGAACTCACCGCGCATCTGCTTGGTGACTTCGTTGACGGCCTTGGCCTTCGCCATTTCCAGCGCGCACGCTTCCGCGCCTTGTTCAGCCACGAGGCTATCCAGCTCGTCCAGCTCTTCCGCAATGCCCACCAAGGAAAGATAGCCGCGTGCGATGCCCTTCACCACGATCGGTGTGACGAAGCGAGCCAGTCCGCCGGGCAAGACTTGATGTTCGATGCGGCGCTGCGCCGCGGCAAACTTCCGATCGTTCCAACCTTTAGGCAGCAGATCGGTATTACCCAATGATTGCTGCACGTCGTTCCACACTTGCCCCAGGGTAGGATGTGTCCAGGTGGCGACGGGGATGAGGCGCTTGTCCTGCATGATCACGCCCTTGCGCGTCAAGTCGGCCATCGCCCACACGATCGCGTCTAGCCCGGCCCCTTCGGCCACCAGCTGTTCCAACTGTTGCCGCACCTGCGCCGCGCGCTGAGTCATTTGCGCCTGTCGATTGGTGATCAACGTCAGGGCGGCCTGATGCATTTGCCGCAGCGAAATATGGTTAGGCAGAATGACGATCGGCAGTTTCATTTGCTTGGCCGCTTTCACCACTGATTCCGGCAGCGGGCCAACGTGGGCGACGGCGGCGACCTCGGCTTGTGCCAGGGCCGCGATGGCCGTCAGCAGATCAGGCTCGGTGGCCCCAGCGGACAGCAGCACCAGATCGTCTTCCTCGATTTCCGATTCATCATGCAGAGGAAGATTGATCACGTTAGCCCACTGGACAACATGCGAACGCTGCTCGGCCGTACCGAGGAATTCACTCCCGCTGGGGAAAGCGAGGCGTAAAAGTTCACTGAGTGCGACGGGTGTGGTTTGCATGGTCAGCCTCCTGCACGTGCTTCAGATGCGCTTGCTGTGCGATTGTACCATGACACCTGTGTTGGTGCGCGAGGCGGCGCGGCGCGCGACGTGAAGCAAAAACGGGCCTCCTGCCTTTCGACAGGAAGCCCGGCCGCTTGGTGTGGAAGAGCGAATTTAGATTTGTTCCAAGGCTTGCGTCACATCGGCGATGAGATCGGCGGCATCTTCCACGCCCAACGAGAGCCGCACCAGGTTGTCTTTGATCCC
>JAUQXC010000265.1 GCA_030834825.1 Thermoflexales bacterium | reverse complement strand
GGAGCCGTAATGACTACGAACAACTTGTCTGAGCGTGTTCCGAAATAACTCAACAGGTCAATGTAAATACGCTTAGCGTTGGCAACACTCTAGTCCGAGTAATTGTCTGCCGAGGCCGCCGGCTGATCGTCAGGGTCGCCTGCAAGATTAGAATTTGGAAAACACGACTTGAACATGATGATATCGTTTTCACCGCCAGGGTTCAAAGCCTCAGCTAGACGGGAGTAATTAGAGTGTTGGCCGCTCTCAGCATAGAGCGCAGCCAGGTAGGCGGCACGATGCGGCCCCGTGAACCAACTGTACCAATCTGGAATATCGGTATGGTCACCGATTGTCCCGCCTTTGTCTTGATCCGTTGGCCCCCAGCTATAATTAGTGTCGCTGACAAAATAATTATTGTCCCGCAGGGCGAGGCCCAATTCTCCGCCATCATCGTCCAGCCAGTTCTGCCCAGTCGAGTGGTGGACGAAAACCAGCCTCACCGGTTGAGACGGCGGGGCCGGGTCAGCCGTTTGCGCCCAGGCTACGCCAGGGCGGCCCACCTCCAATAGCGCAGAGGTAGGGAAGCGGTTAATCTCCCCCAGCAGGCCACTTCCCAGCAGAACGATGCTCAAGACTAATCCCCAACGCAGGGCTTTAAGCACCGCACATGGATGCGCTGCTCTTTGGGTAATCGCTTCGCTTGTCTTGCTTGTCTTGTCTGCCATTTGTATCGACTCCTCATCCTAGCCATGATCACTCGCGCTGGTCACTGAGATTGAAAATCTCTTGACCCTTGGAGATGTGCGTTTCAGTGAGGTTGAGCAAAGATTATGAACGGTTGATCGAGTCCAGTGAAGCGGTTGTTTATATCGCATCGATCCGCTTGATGACCCAGCGACTGGCTCGCGCCTAAATTTTCAAACAGATTCTTAGACCCGCTGATCGGGCAACGACCGATCGCTTGGGGTATTGGCGAGAAATTCACTGATTGGGGCCGCTCTCACTCGCGCCCCCGTCATCCGCCCAGGCCGACAGAGCTTCAGCTGTAGCCGCTGACGTGTCAGACTTGGCTTTAACGGACCGACCGCGCCAGGGAGTGCCAATCCAGCGGAGCAAGAAATAATCGGCCCCGATGTAACCGGATACCTTCCACGCAACGATCAAGCCGACCGCCACGATAAACAGCACGGGGTTGGTGCTGGCTGAACCGGCCATCATGTAGTTCCAGTTCATTAAGCCGCCGAAGGCCGCGGCGATGCCGGTGAACGCGCCGATGATCAGCGCGATGCCGATCAGCAGCTCACCATAGGCCACCAGCTTCGCGAACCAGGTGTAGGCCTGTGCATCCAGCAGCGTTTGCAGGAAGGATCGATACCAGTCGAAGGCGATTGGCGGCGAGCCGGTGGCGGGCATCTGAACAGCGTTTAGCCAGTAGCCCTTTAGCGCATCACCAGTTTGTACCCATTGCGGGCTACCAATTTTGTGCTGAGCCGCCTGCAACCACTGCACGCCCAGCCAGATACGCGGCAAAACCCACACCCAGCCAGCGCGTGGGTTGTTCACTAACCAGTGCACCAGCGGCGGGTCTTGCACAATTTTGCCTTTATGCGTCAGCACGTTAGCCATATAGTCTCTCCCTTACGAGGCGGCCTGGTTGGCGAGATAGTTGGCCAGCCCCATCTGCTCGATCTGAGTGCTCTGCTGCTCGGCCCACTCGACGTGGTCTTCTTCCATCAGCAGGATTTTTCGCAGCAAATGGGCCGCAGCTTGATCATCCGCTTCCTGCGCAAGCCGAATCGCGGTGTTGTACGCCTGAATCGCAGCGAGCTCGTCAGCCGCCTGGTGCTCGCTGGCCTTGTGCAGTTTTTCGTAGCCCCAGTTGGCGCACATTTCCGAGTGCACCCTGTACTGACTGATGTCAGTCAGTTCATCGGCCAACAGCTGATTCAATACCGCAATTACCTGGTCATTGCCCTTCATGTTGTGTTCTCCTGAATACTTCAAATCAAAAGTGCGGGTCCGCATCAAACTTGGCGTTTTGCAGCCCAGAATTCATCTGCTTCAGTTTCCAGTTTGTCCAGGCGCGTGTAATAGTCTGGAAACTCCTTGAGGTGCGCCCAGGCAATCTTGCCGGTAAGCGCCCCGTCGTCATTGGTGACGTTGGTCACCGGATCGCGTGAGCCGTGCTCCAGCTCGACCTCCAGCCCGCGCCGGAACTCCTCGAAGCTAAAGTCGGGTTGATCGATGCCGAGTTGGCTGCCAATCGCGCGGGCTTCTACGATCGTGAACTTACGCTTTGAATTCATGTCTGTCCTCCCTGCGGTTTGAAGATCATTTGATGCGTGGTGTTCCGGGCCATGCTTACTTTGATCGCTGTTGCAGGCGATGAATTTCAGCCAGCACGTCTTCGGGTCTGGTCTCCATTTTAAGGTCGGCCAGTTCGCTAGCCTGATCGTTTTCGATCCCCAATTTATCTTGCATAGAGTCGAGCATTGGCAGCACCCGGGTCAACTCATGTTCCGTCAGCAGACCCATGTGCATCGCCAGGTCAGCGCGATGCTCGGCTTCCCGGTTCAAACGGTTCTGGCTGATAAGCACATAGGTGGACAGGAAGATCGCTTCCAGGGACATGATCATCGTCAAGAGTCCGTAGGGATATGGATCGAAAGCCTGCACCCCGAAACCGCCGGTGTTCAACCCGATCCAAACGACGAACCAGCTGATGTGCACATAGGCAAAAGCCATGCGGCCCGAGAAAGTGGTGATGACGGTCGGCGATTCGATCTGGCAAGACGCGCTCATGAGCTGCCTTCACGCACAGGCCGATCATCGTGCGAATGTTCCGCCCGATAACGTTGCTTAAGGCCGGATTGTCTTCGGCTTTGTCGGCCGTTTCCTCCCGGTTCAGACGGCTTTGTTGCATGAGATGGATGTCCTGAGCAAGATAGGCGAGGCGCTCGGCTCAACATCGCCGGGCGCTTTGTTCAAGTTGCTGTGTTTACTTTATCGGCTTCGGCGGTCGTTGACTATCAGCGCGAGGCTGATCTGTGTGTAAGCCAATATCGAAATCGG
>JAUQXC010000264.1 GCA_030834825.1 Thermoflexales bacterium | reverse complement strand
TGAAGAACCCCAGCAGTTGAAACTTCTCGTCGGCGGCAAAGGCCGCAAACATTGCGTCGGGCGAGGCGTAGCCGATCGCGCGATGGTTGGACCCCAGAATCTGCGTCAACCCCATGCTGATCGACTTCTTGGCCGCGACGGCGTTCAGTGTCGAGGCCAGATTGAACCCGGCCCATTCACTGTTCTGATTTTGATGCACCTCCAGCCACGGGCCGTTGGGCTGCGGACGATATTGGTGACCCTTCCAACTCGTGTTTTGATCGAACACGAAGTGTTGCTGGTAAGTCGCTGCGTTGTTCTTGCCCCAATACGACCAGAAGAGATGATTCTCGAAGCGAATAATCATGCGGCCATCCGGCCCCAGGCCGCTGCCGCCTGACTCGACGGCGATCACGGCCACGGCCACTCCCTTATCAATACCAATGCGCGCCGATAAAGGTTCAAGTATGCCGCCATATTTATTCCAGATGCGTGCGGCATTGAAGGCCGCCTGGCCCGCGCCACTTGGCGCCGTAAGTTTCTTCGCCGGGACCAGCGACAACGCCTTCAGTTCTGCCAGCGTCAGCGGCGAACCGCTCGGTACGTCGAGGCCGTCGAGTGGAGGGGGCGGGGCCGGTTGGTCGCTGAGCACCTGTGAAAACTGTGCCGAGAGATACACGCGCGCCGCGTACCAACCAGCGATCGGGCCGCTGATGAATTCGAGCGTTTGACCTCGCTTGAGGTCGCCCACATCGGTGCCGGGATCGGTGTTGGGCGTAAGACGGATGTTGATGGTGTCCCACTCGTTGAGTGCTGCGACCTGTCCGTTACTGACCCCGGCCACTTGCGCCGAGACATACACTTTGGCGGCATGCCACTCGCCGCCCTGCCGATCGAGCTCGAGTTTCACACCTTCATTCAGCGTACCGAGTAGCGTGGCCGGATCGATTTGTGGTCTGCTGCGCAAGTTGGTACCACCAGTCCCGGCTGGGGGAGTAAGGTATTGAGTAGGCATGGGTTGGCTCCTCTAGGTAACGTTAGCGATGAGTGGCAAACGATGCGGCAAACCTAATATACCATATTCGAACGGCGTGTGCTCAAGGTTGATCCTATGGGCAGACAATTCGTAGCGGTTGCTTGGATCTGTTTCAAACCGAAATTCAATTGAAAAACAGGTGATCTTTTTGCGGAAACTCGATCTATAATGAGCTTGCCCCTCATGGTTTAACTTGAAAGCGAGGTGATGTCTGATCAGATTAATAGCGAATGGTGAAGCACGTCCTAAGAGACTAGGGAGGTAAAACATGAGTCCAACTCAACAGGAAGTGAATCGCTCCTATGTGCTGTACGGTTGTGGAGGTATGACGACGGTACAGGGACGCTTGGCGGAACACGGGATGTGTCAATCCCCGCATTGGGTTTCCAGCCCACCTGATTGGCGGTTCCGCTATCTCACTGATCTCAAGCCCGATGACTTGCGGCAGCTCCTGGAAGATGTCATGAAGCGCTATGGGATTCGGCTTTACCAAGAGGCCGCGGTGTACGGGGAGCGTGCCTGAGAAAATGGAACGCGAGGGAAATCAAAGTGTCCTTGTTCAACACGAGCAAGGACACTTTTTGATCAAGGCGCTTGACGCAGTCGTGCCATCAGATAGGAATCGACGAACTGTCCTGCGCGGAAAGCATGTTGCACCGCCGTGCCCTCAATCTTGAATCCGAATTTCTGGTAGAGCTTCACGGCGGGTTCATTATCAGTATAAACCTCCAGCTCCAACCGGGAGAGATTCAACCACTTGTCGGCCAAATCGATCGCGGCTTGCAGCAACGCCGTGCCCACACCTTTGCCCTGCCAGTCGTCGCGCACCGCCATGCCGATCTGTCCCACGTGGCGGCGGCGTGGCCGGCTGGGGAAGGTGTGCAGCCCCAGCTGGCCGATCACTTCGCCATCGACACAAGCGACAAGCGAATGAAGACCTTCGGGTGGTTCGGCCAGGCGCTGGCGCCACATCTCGCTGGAGGGAAACGGCAATTGCAGTGTGCCCCATACCGCCTGAGGCCCGCTGAAGATTTTGTGCACGGCTGCGTAGTCACTCGGTTCGACGCGCCGGATGGTCAGGTTCATCGTGCTCCCTCCTCAATGTTCAGCTGGAGGCGGCGGGCGTTTGCGGTCGATAGTTTCGCAAGCGCGTTGCCGCCGCGATCAACGGTAAGCCCATGACAAAAGGCCCAATCACGCGCAGCGCTTCAGGACCAGTTGACAGCGAGTTGGAGATCATGATCGAGCCGTAGGCAATCAGCGGCAGCGCGGCGGTCGCGGTGGTTAGTGAACCGATCGGCCTGGGGCTGCTCCGGCGTTCAAACCAGCGATAGAACAGATACACTGTAAAAGTCGTGAGCATCCAGCCGACGTAGTTCTGGAGCGGGATGCCAAAATACGGGCCGCCTTGTTCCCAGATCCAGGCTTTGACGGCGGGACCGGACAACACCGGATCGACGATCAGATCCCAGGCAGTCATGACGGCGGCGCTGAGGAACGACAACCAGGCGATATGCTGGAGGCTGCCCCGGCTCCCGATCGGCCGATCGTCGGCGATGAGGTTGGCGATCACATAGCTGGGATAGATCATCATGAACCAAGCCAGTGGAATGAGCAGCGGTACATGTCCCAGCTTGACGCCGAGCACATCGGTGTAGTGATAGGGGCCGTAGATCGCGCCCGTCGCCACGCCGACCTGTTCGAAGGCCCATGAGATCACCGCGCTGGATACGAAGAACACCAGCGTATGCCGCCAGCCAAGCGCGTAGAGCGCGTGCGTCACGCTGAACAACACCAGAATCAGGGTCTGGCTGTGCACGCCACCGAAGATACTCGGCAGCGTGATCCACGGTTGCAGCGACATGCGCACTGCACCCTCGTACACGAAGATGATGAGGAAGAAAGTGGAGAGGCCCAGCAGTATGCGGCGAATCATGGATCATCCTTTGCGATTGGGTTGATACTTGAGATCAGACCTGCTGTTTGGTCATCATGTTGCGCGATTGCTGCACCTGAATCCTATGAGCGGTAGTTGGTCAGGTCAGCTGCTCGATCCACGGATGTTCTGGATTGGTTGCCAACAAGGCCCAACGCAACCACGCCCGGCGTTCTGGTTCCAAATGCGCGAACGCAGCCTCGAAATCGAACTGATCCTGACTGCGCTCTTTTTGGTTGCTCGTATTCTTGCTCTTAAACAACAACACCAGCTCTGGTGCAAGAAATGGAATTCCCTGCGCCGTACTCAGCACGGCGCGATCGAGTTGGCGCACCACTGCCGGATCGCGCCGGTAATGCCACAGCCCGTTCGTTAAATCGCTGAGGAGACAATCCATGAATGTTCCATCCCGCAATGCTAAAACTTGATGTCGTGGTAATTCAAGCAGCATGTGGGCCGGCCATGGTTCCAGCTTGCTCTCGAATGGCGTTAAGAGCTTCCAGCCACGATTGGTTAGATGTTGGTGCAGTGCTAATTGTTCACTACGGCTGACGGCCACATCCACATCGCGGTGGACGCGTGTGACTCGCCCCAGATAAAGATCCACTGCCCACCCGCTGGAAACGGCCCAAAAACAGGCATAATCTTTCAGTTCAGCCGCGACCACCTCCACCGGTTCGAAGCTTTGCCGGCTGATCCACCAGGCGTGGGCCGCTTGCACCATCTGTGGCAGGACTTGTGCTTTCCACTGTGAGTAAGCTGTGGAATCAGCCGCTTGTCTCTCCTTCTGCGTAGAGAAGAGCTGGCGCGCACTTTCCACAGTGCGCCAATAGTCGCGCAGCACCAGATAATTCGTCCAGCGGTCATCGCCTGACTCAGCCGCAAAGAGCTGAAAGGCATCTGATGCATGCCTGAATCGCTGCTCGGTGGTGGTTCCCGCGTCAGTGATCAATTCATAACCGAGCTGCTGAAGTGCCCTTTGCTGTGGTGCTAGTAAAGGAAATGGCCAAACGGATAGCCCCACGTCAATGCAAGGCGCAGCCAGCATTCCTGGCACACTGGTTGCGCCGATGTGTTGAACTTGCTCAAGCACACCACCTGCGGTCAAGTCGCCGAGCGCCGCCAACAAGCGAGCGCGCTCTTGCGTGTATTGCTCCTGCCAGAACTCGTAGCGATCAGACGTCAACATAGAAGGTTACACCTCCGGCAACAGCGCCTCTTTTGTCGGCACACCGTTCTCATCCCACTTGCGGAGTCGATAGTAATCCTTCAGCATCAACTCCATATCGGGCAGCACGCCGGCCGCTGATCCCGTCTGGCGCGGTTCGGTCGTCAAGCGGATGGGCAGCACGTCGTCCTTGACCGTGATCCCCAAGCGGTTGTTGATCAGTCGCTTGAAGTTGAACAGCCGCGCGCCCGCATCCAGCACATCCTGCCCGGTCCAATTCCAACCCAAGGCCTTGTTTACCAACTCCGCCGTCTGCGCGGGCGTGAACGATCCTTTGGTAATGAACTTGCACAGCCCCAGCGGATTGTACGTCGTCATGTAATTCTGAAATGACACCGCCGTCTCTGCGCCGAGGCTCGAATCGAAACGCTTCTGCTCAATCCAGCCCTGCGGATCACCTTCTTCCCAGCCCGGCCATTCCACGCCCACGCCACGCCAATAGGACAGCGATTCAAGGTGGCACGCGCCACGACTGGCTGTGGCGTAATTCGCCGCCATGGCCACAAAGCCGCGCGGATCGTGATAGGGCAGCTCCAGCCCTTTGACGTGAATCGCGAACTTCTCGGTGCCTTGACCGATCCGGTGTGATGCTTCACGTGTGCCTTCCGCCAGCACATCGCCGATGCCTTCTCGTTTTCCAATCTGGTGAATCAGCTCGATGATAGCCTGCGCATCGCCCCAGGGGAGTTCGCGGCCAATCGCCTCTTTCGTCAGTGCGCCTTTCTCATAGGCTTCAAACGCCCACGCCAGCACGCCGCTGGTCGAGATGGTGTCCAAGCCGTAGCGGTTGCACCAATCGTTCATCGCGCTGACCGCGTTGAGATCGTCGCATTGCAGGTTCGATCCGAAGCCGCACAGTGTTTCGTATTCAGGGCCTTCGCCCCGCACGCCTGCATACGGACCGTCCTTGATCTCGATCGCTTTGCCGCACCCAATCGGGCAGGCGTGACAAAATGTGTGGCGGCTGAAGATCGTCTCCGCGATGGCTTTGCCCGAAGTTTTGATCGTGCCTTCGGTCCAGTTGCCGCCGCGCCAGTTCAGAATGGCGTTATCGCCGAACTTGTCAGTGGTGGGATGTCCACCTGCCGTGCCGACCAGGTGCAATGATTGCGAAGCGGGCTTGTCCATGATGAACTTATTGCTTTCTTTCACCGTGGCATGAAAGCCCTTCGCGTCGGCGTACTGCGGCTTGTCCTTGCCGCGCACGACGATCGCTTTCAGCTGCTTCGATCCCATCACTGCGCCCATGCCGCCGCGTGCCGCCATGCGTGCATGCGCCTGGCCGCCGCTGACCACGCCCGCGAACTTCACCCGGTTCTCGCCCGCCATGCCGATGACAGCCACGCGCGCTTTTTCGTCCGTCTCGGCGATCAACGCCTCGTGGGCCTCAAAGGTATCCTGGCCCCAGACGTGCCCCGCAGCACGCACTTCAACGCGATCGTTGGTGAGGTAGAGGTAGACGGGTTTCTCTGCCCGACCGGTGATCACGACCCCATCGAAGCCGACAAAGCGCAGTTCTGCGCCCCAGTGCCCGCCCAGGTTGGCTTCATTCCAGATGCCGGTGAGGGGCGATCGGCCGCAGAACGATGATCGACAGCCGGTAGGCGCGAACGTGCCGGAGAGCAGACCGTTGAAGATGTACAACGTCGCGCGCGGATCGAGCGGATCGATCGCCGGATCCAATTCGGCATAAAACAGCTTGGCGGCGTAGCCGGAGCCGAGCAGGTAGGCGCGCACGTCGGCTTCGTCGATCGTCTCGATCGTTTGCGTGCCTGTGCTGAGGTTGAGGCGCAAGTAACGTCCCGCGTAAACGTTGGGCATGCCGTCTCCTTGAACAGTTGACTAAGGATGCCGCTATTATATCTTTTTTCGCCGCTAGGCGGCACGGGTGAGGTTGTCGCTTTCATCCGCCGCCGCTATAATCAGCGCACCGCCGACCCAGTCGGCGGTTTGAGTCTCACTATGAAGCGTCTAATCTCAGTGTTGCGTTCACATGTTCTCTTCGCGCTGATCCTCGTCGGCTATCTCGCGTTGGCCTTTGGCTTCAGCATCGTTAATCCCATCTACGAATCGACCGACGAGCTGCACCAATTCCGTTACATGCGTTACCTTCAGGAATTTCGTATACTGCCCGAACAGCGCGAAGATCAACCGCGCATCCAGGCGCATCATCCGCCGCTGTATTACGTGATCGCCGCGCTGGTCACTGCACCCATTCTACCCGATCGGCCCGCACTCTACGAACCGGTGCACAATCCCTATTACGGCTATCGCTATTGGGAGATCAACGACGACAACAAGAACCGTTATCTGCATGGTCCCGACGAACAATGGCCATATTCCGGCGTGGTGCTGCTGGTGCACATGGCGCGCTGGGTCAACCTCGTCATCGGCGCGATCATGGTGTGGGTGACGTATCGTCTCGCGCTCACCGTTTTTCCCGATCACAAATCACTGGCCTCAGCCGCGGCGGCGATTGTCGCCTTCAATCCGCAGTTCCTGTTCATGAGCGGCGCAGTCAACAACGATGTGATCGCCGGCCTGTTCGGATCGATCCTGTTGTGGATCGGCGTGACGATCATTCGCGACGGTCTCACCACCCGCCGATCGATTTTCCTGGCCCTGGCGTTCGCCCTCGCGCTCATGGCCAAGTTCAATCTGGCCTTCGCGTTGCCGCTGGTGGAACTGGCCTTACTCATCGTCGTCTGGCCCACGCGCGATTGGCGCGGTTTCATCAAAGCCAATCTCTTCAGCGTGGCTGCGGTGGCCCTCATCGCCGGTTGGTGGTTCATCCGCAACACCCAACTCTACGGCGAGCCGACGGGCGTCCAGCGCATGAACGAACTGTGGGGCGGGCGCAATCCCGCCGAGAGTTTTGGTCTGGCCGTCAGCGAGATACCCTACGCGTGGAGCAGCTTTTGGGGCCGTTTCGGCTACGGGCAGATTCCGCTGCCCGACGCGATTTACACGGGCGCGTTGATCGTTTCGATCATAGGCCTGGTTGGGCTTGTCACTGCTTTTGCGCGCAAACAGTTCGATCGCGTGCGCATCAAGCAACTCGTCCTCGTCATCTTCGCTGCCTTGCTCTTCGCCGCCGCGCTCTTCGGCTACATGCTGAGCAGCACCGCCGGGCCGATGGGGCGTTTCTACTTTCCGGGGTTGTCAGCTTTCGCTGTGTTGTTGGCGATCGGCCTGATGCAGTGGCTGGGCATGAGGCAACCCCACGGGGGTGCTTTGCAAGCGGCAGTACGCAGTAGTGCGAAGCCTCCCTATGGGACGCAGTATGCCCTTCCTGTGGCGGCCTTCGCGCTCGCCCTCGTTGCCCTCTTCGGTTACTTCGTGCCCGCCTATGCGCCGCCGCCGAAGGTTGAGGCGGCTTCCATTGCTTCACCGCTCAACGTGACCTTCGCTGACAAGCTCGAACTGGTGGGCGCCGAGGTCGATCGGCGTGCCGCTCAACCCGGCGATCCGATCAAAGTGACCTTGTACTGGCGCGCACTGCAACCGATCGATCGCTCATATGTGGAGTTTGTACATCTCATTGACGATCAGGGCATCATGGTGGCGCAGCGCGACACGTGGCCGGGTCGCGGTATGTATCCGACGACGCTGTGGCAGCCCGGCGAAATCATCGCCGATTCGTTAGACCTGCATATACCCGATGGGGCTTACACGCCCAACGCTGTAACTCTGCGCGTAGGGCTGTACGAGCAGGATGGGCCACGTTTGACCGCGATCGGTGCGCAGGGCCAGGCAGTCGCCGATAACACCGCGACGTTTGGATCTTTGCAGATCGATCCACACCCCGGCGAACATCCCAACTCGCTGCGTGTGAACTTCGGCAATCAGGTTGAATTGCTGGGTTACGAGATGTCGCCGCGCTCGATCCTGCCCGGTGAAGCGATCACCGTAACCTTGTACTGGCGCGCAACGGCCCCGTTTTCCGAAAATTACAGCGTGTTCCTGAATGCACTACGCCCCAATCAACGCATCAGCGCGCAGGACAGCAGCAAGCCGTTACGCGATACTTTGCTCACGTCAAGCTGGGCGCCCGGTCAAGTCATCACCGATGTGCGCGTGCTGCAATTTCCGCCGCATGCGAATCCGGGCGAACTCGACGTGGAAGTCGGCTGGTTTTTGCCTAAAGTCGGCCGCCTGCCTGTGCTGGCCGGCGATGGACACAAGGTAGATAGCCGGCAGTTGTTGAGCAAGATTCAAATACGTAACGAGTGAAAGAAGCTGTTCGATCAGGGGATTGCTCGTTACCGGTTACTTGTTGGTTTTGTGAGAGTGTGCCATGCGAATTGCTTTCATCGGCCCCTTTGGCCTTCGCCCTAAAGGAACCATGGCGGTGCGCGCCCTGCCACTGGCGCGCGCGCTCGTGGCGCGCGGCCATGCGGTGCGCATGATCTTGCCGCCGTGGGATTTCCCACCAGATGCAGGCAGCCGAACGCAAGACGCCGGTGTGGAGATCGAGAACATCGCATTGCCAGCGGGCGTGCCGGGGCTGTTTCAGATCAACACTACGCGGCGCTTGGTGCAGCGCGCGCTCGACTTTCAACCTGAGGTGATTCACTGTTTCAAGCCCAAAGCTTATGCGGGACTCGCGGCCTGGTGGTTGTGGCAATTGAAGCGTGTGAGCCGCGTCAAAGCACGCCTGATTGTCGATACCGATGATTGGGAGGGGGCAGGCGGCTGGAACGATTTTAGTGATCAGTTATCAGTGGTCAACAACCGGTATTCATGGATGCAGAGGAAGATGTTTGCGTGGCAGGAGCAGTGGGGGTTAAGGCACAA